>NZ_BJXJ01000029.1 GCF_007990935.1 Vibrio sagamiensis NBRC 104589 | reverse complement strand
GAACTCTTCAATATCTTTGGAATTTACGCATGAAAAGAGGTGCTCTGATAGGCACCTCAGAAATTTCTTCAATTTTTGCAACAAGTCCTTTGTAGTTAAGGTCTTTGTTTATAATTGAGGTGGTAGTAACCTGTCTGATAAATGACCTTAACAGAATAAATTTTCTGGAAAATATTAAAGTTAGTTCCATTTATGAGATTTCCTTAATCTTTAATTTAAAGCCTTAAAGTTTGCGATAGAACCCAAAAATATTATACGAATTGTAATTAAAGCTAGAGTCTGTCACGGCTCTCACTTTATTTTCAACAGAATCTTTTAGATGCAGATTAATATCATGATTTAGATACATACGAAATGATTTTAAATCAATTTTTATTTATTTTATCACTTAGGAACCTCTTCTCCTGACTCTATTTCATTACTAATGAATGAGGTAAATTTAATGCATAAAAACAAAATAATATTATTCCTATCTGTAGTTTATTCAACCAGCTCATTGGCTATAATTGATATCACTCCTAATCATGTCGAAGTTCATGGTGAACAATGTGAAAGTGGCTATAGGTTACTAAAGCCAGCAGAAGCTAGTAAGCTATCTGGTTCGCTCTATAATCAAAATAAGATTGATATGTGGGGAAGATATTTTCTAGATAATGGAAAGACATTATCTATTAACTATGACAATAGTATTAATGTCGTTCATGATGCTTTTGAGTACATCGTTAATATCGAAGACAATAATTCAAATATTCCAACAGGGCAAAGTCTTTGTACCAAGCAAAATGGAAGTTTCTATGCTGTTGATACGAGTAGTGAAACTAAATATCAAAAGATTATTTACAATGAACTAGCAATAAATCAAGTGTGGAATAATGGTGTTTTACACACAACAACGACTGACCAAATCTCTCGTGTAAAGTATGGCGACAACTTAATTAGTCGAATTAGAATTCTCATCAAAGTTAATCAAGACAGCAGTTCAAGCTTCATGATAAGAGCTATTGGTGAAGATTCAACGCCAGATTCAGGTATTTCCGTAGACCAAGATAGAAATTGGGGCTATGTTGGTCTTGTAGGAGATATTAGAGGAAATGAACTGTTTATGCGATATAACGGCACAGGCGAGAGAGCGCTAGGCCCTACACCATCGCTTTTAAATTCTTTTCTCTTTACACCCGGCTCAGGAAATCCTCTCATGAAATATTGGGAATTTAAATTAAATCTTAAGGAAGATGTTGAAGAAGGATATGTCCTGGTCACACTGAATATTTTTTCTGATAAAGCACAAAAACAACTATTTGAGAAAACCAACTTATCTTTGGAGATTAATCGTGCTGATTATTTCCCTGAGACTGGCATTAGCGTTATGGGTGACTCACTTCTGAGTAGCCCAATCCACTTTCGAACTGATGAGTATTCACAAAACCAGTGGTCATCTTATCACCTTCTTTATAGTACAAGTACTGAAGCCATTAATGATCGATACTTTAGCGGCAAACATATAAGCGTACTTTCCAGTTCAGTTCAAGAAAATAGGTACGCCAGTGATTTAAGCAATCTTATTTTAGCTCAACAAACAACCATACCTTTGGCACTGCCGTCCACGCATCGTCGTCAAAAGAGGTGCCTTGAAGATTTCATTCAGTCGTTACAAAGTCTTGGAGCTTGGGCATTTGCTAGATGGTTGGGAGAGCCGAGTGTCTGTGGTATTAAAAGCCACCAACCAACAGCTAATGTACCTCCCCTTATTGTTGATGATCCTCAACTGACAGGTAACAGCAATAATGTGGTTTATGAGGTAATAGAAGTTCAGCCACACAGTGATAATCCTGATGGATTTAACACCGCTATGAATGTGTTAGCTTGTGGTGACAATGTGAATACCGATACAAATGAAGGAGAATGCACCACGGAGCAGAATGAGGCAATTAATCTGATGGGCGACCTCACTCGAAACCAGCTTAGTACTGTTATTAATGATGTTCAAGAACATCTAAATCTTTCTGCGCAAGGAGCCAGCACTGCATTATCAGTTAATACTGGAAATAGTCACCTTGACTTCTTTATCAACGGAAACCCCGAGGTTGCAATAGACCTATTAAATAGTGCAATGCAAATTGCCAATGTGTCAAATGTAAAGCAGGATAAACTTGTTTCACGACGGACCAAGAAAGGCAAGAAGCGTAATGATAATGTCTTGACGGGGTCTTGTGCCCACAACGACCCAGAAGTAAAAGATGACGATAGCTCTCAGTGTGTGCAAAAAATAAGAAGAAGAGCGAATAAGAAGCCGACAGAAACAGTAGTGAGCTTGCCACCACTTTTGCAAACTGGGGGGCGATACTTTACCAGAAGTTCAGATTCTTCAAACTTTCATAATATGCTCAAGGCCTTCAATAATAGTGGCGTAAGTTCACGTATGAGTATGAATGAACTTACTGGACATACCTGGGCAGTTGCTTATGACGGTGTCGCTTCAGGAAATAATAGGAATTTCATTATTTTGTCTGATGCTAATAATGGCCGTAGAGGAAGGGCTAGCTTCGGGTTGGAGCACATATGGACAAACAAAGATGGGGGCCATCAAGGCGACTTTACTCGGCATGGCTTCCATAACCGAGATATGTTGGCACACATGCTTATGGCAGCCTTAACTAGTGTAAATAGTAATCCTTATATTACAACGAGAACAGGTGAGGGTGGACAACGGAGAGACTATGCTGCTGTAACATTTGTATATGGTCGTTACCACTATCTTTTCACCAACGTTGCTATCGTGGTTGGTAGTGATGGTTATGTCATCACTGCTTTTCCAACGAGAGGTTCTAGACTAGACATAATTGAAGATGAATTGTAACTGCTAATTTTTTAGTAATAGAAACCTTGGGTTCAATTTAATTTTTCTGGCAAAGTGGTGGTATTGCAACGTTTGAGCATACCTTTGAGGCGTAAACTTTTTTCAGGGAATCTGAAAAAGAACTCTCACAGAAGCTTATGAGGTTTGAGAGAGTATATTGAAGTGGCTACTTAGATTAGCCACTTCAGTATCACTGTTTAGATTTATTCTGCATTAATACCGAAATAATTATCTCGTAGTAAATAAGGGGTACACATCGCTGGTGGCTGTATTGGTTGGTTCATAGATTGGAAATTTATTATGCGCTCTGATAAATCCTCTTCTGGTTTAAACACTAATGAGATAGTCCTAGCATCTGTTGTATCATCAAATAAGTTATGATAGATATTATTGTAAGAGTTTTGATTATCAGACTCATCATAAAAGAAGGCATCCTCTTCTGAACGCGAGAAAATGATGTTTTCTAGAGTCAAACTATTAACAACAGAGTTACTTATTTGTCCAACGATATTGGTTCTCCCACTTCTCCCAGTAGGTTGGCCGATAATGGTCATATTTGAGAGCTTAACGTTAGTTAAGGATGTATCACTCATACTATTACTCAGTAAAGATAGCGGTGATGAAGACTTACGGCTTATAAAACCGTTTAGTAGTTTTAAATTTGAAATTGTTGATCTGTTTATACTTGAAGAGAGTAGGCCTTCAACACCAGCAAACTTTATCCCAGACAAGTCAATTGATACATCGGTAAGTTCTTTGTTACTAATGGTATAAAATAATTGGTCGAATGGTGCACCTGTGGTTTTTAGGTTTGTGAATGTGACATTACGCCAATGATCATTAATGTCTAGTAAGTTTTTAAAACTAAATTCATTGTGGATCGATGTGTTTTCGAAAGTGATTTTTTCTAGATTTGCGTTAGTTAATTTATATCCTCTTTCATTTTGGAAATTTAGATTATTGATGCTATTGCCATTGCCGTTAATCGTGCCTGTTAGTGTCTCCACTAACGTTGTTGTGTTTGTACAATCAAGGTCATTGATGATATCAACATACAGTGGGTTGTTATTTTCATTGTATATATTAACCAGTTGGTCGCAACTTGTTACAGCATAATAATCTTGTGCAAATAAAGTTGATGGGAAAGCGGTTGTGATAGAAAAAGTTATGAGTGGTAATATGCGTTGCATGAGAATGATTCCATGATTTTTGTCAGGCAGCAAGGTTAAATTTTTTTGGGTCAATATGCAACTTGGTGATGTTGGTATGTGTTGATATTTCGCAAATGCTCACTATCGAGTGTTGCTCCGTATTAGACATTTGATATTTTTTAAAAACATCAATGCTTTAAATATAATTCATCACTACGCAATGTTGTGTGGGCAAACCTGAATTAAATGGTGCCAATTATCCCCAAACTTATCTTGTGGCGCGCTCATTGGTATGGTTTAGCGCCATGAGCTATGTCACTCTCAGTATGTTATCCGAACGAAGTGTGTTCTTTAATCACTCCACGATTTATCTTTGGTTTATTCACTACAGTCATATCGGGCATAAGGAAGTTACGTCGTTATAAAATGGCCCTCTTATCCCAAAGCATGAGGTATCAATAAACATGCATCTTATGGTAATGCTATTGATTGGCTCAAATGCGAAGGTCGTTTACGGCAATATGTAGATCACTAGCAAGTGAAAGAGATATCCTGGTGGGTACCTCAGAAACATTTTCAATCTGTGCAATAAATTGATTCTCAACATATGGCATCTTTCACTACGCTTTGTTTTTTTATTTATATGCAGGATTTTTCATATTTTTTGTGATATAAGTGGCTATTTTCTTTACTTGTCCTTGTTTTATTTCTAATAGAAATTATAAATCTTTTGTTTACACTAAATATAAGACCGAGTGTCTTTATTAGAATTATATTCTAATAACTAAATATAAATACTCTTTGGATTTTTAACTCGAAGAAATTGATACTAAAATTTATTTCATAAAGTTAAGTGTAAAAGCTAAAGTATTTAGAGCTAAGTTTTAACAAGGATTGTTCATATGAGCAGAAGGAAAAAATTATTAATTCTATTTATAATGGGCCTACAGGGGGGATGTTCGAGCACGGCTCTTGATGTCCAGTTAATCCCAGGTAAGACCGATTGTATGGTATTACAGTCAGAGCCTACAGTTACTTATCTTTTGCCACAAGATTATGATATTGATAAGATAAAATTTTCTAATTTCAATAAGCAATCAGGGGAACACACGTTTGAAACGCTGGAGTGGAGTTATGATAGTGATATTCTACGTGTTGAAAGAAGAACTCATAATGGCATTACAGGATCGGGAGTAATATATGAGGTCCATAGAATCGTCTCTCCAGATAAAATGTCAGTGACCTTTGAACCCAAGAAAGTCTCTAAATATCAAGATGGCGTTGCCTTTCCATACCCAGTACCAAGGTTTAATATTAACACATTTCTAAGTCATAGTTTTTATACCCATCATTTTTCAGTAGACTCTAAATACGGCCCTGACACTGTGAAGAGTAACTTTAAAAGACTATTAACTTCAATAGATCGAGATGAATACGCGTTTGAGTTACCTGGTTTTCGCGTTATTTCTACAATAGAAGTTCTTCCATACCGTAATGGGTCTAAAGCTGACGTGAAGGTGAATATTATGACGTTTTCATCAATTGACAACACGGTTGATCTGCAAGAGATATACAGAAATATCGAAAATAAAATAACAGCAGTAGTAAGAGGTTAATAATAGATGTCTAATCTTTTTGGGCTTTGTGATAAAAACTTCATGAACCGCTGGACTTTAACTATGATTCATCACTGAGTGAAGATATATGACCAGTCTGATTTCAATAGCGAAATTCTCACTACATAACTTACTTTTTTGAAAAGTTAGTTTGATTTTTGATTGCGTTGCCGATGAGCTGAAACTGAGGATGTAATAGAGCTCCGCCTTCCTAGATGAACTTTTCAGTATATCTGGAATTTACATGTGGAATGAGATGCTCAGATGCGCACCTCAGAAATACTTTCAATTGTTTGCAAAAAGCCTAAATGAATCATACTCATTAGTTTGTCTTTTTTAGAATAACATTCCATTAATTCTGTGATTTCATTCGAAAAACACATATAACAGTAATTGACTTGCAAGGTAAAGAAAATATGATTTTCACTCTTATTCAACAGGTTGAGCTTAAAATGAACTTAAAATTTTTACCTATTGTTATATCTTGCTTTTTTCCTCTTTCAGTCTCGGCAAGTTATGATTACTCAAATTCAAGTAATATTATAAATATGGCAGAAATATTAAAATCTGCTCATTCATATAAAGTGGGGGATATTGATGGTGATGGACTTGATGAAATTGTCTATCAAGATGAACAAAACAGTATAAAATATATAAAAGTTTCACCTACATTAAATGAGACAACATTTAATTTTCTAGCTTATAGCAGATGGGTACTTTCAGAGCATCAATATGGAAGTAATTATACGTTAAGTTTTAACTACGATGGTAAAACTGTTTCACTTAATGGAGGGATGAAGTCACTTGATTTAAAAATTAGTCAATATAATACTATTTCTCCACCTTACCTTTCCAGTGTTGGATATATCATTATCGAAGGTGTTACTCCTACCATGATTTGGGGCAAGCTATCAGATTATAGCATTGATGGTGGCAATGCTGAATTAACACCGTTTAAAGCATTCATTAAGAAGTAATTTGAGGTTATGTATGAAAAACATTATATTTGTTACACTTTTCCTTTTCTCTCTTTCAAGCCATGCATCTTCAAGAAATCCATTGGAACCAATCACAATCGTTAAAGGTTCTAGTTCTTATTATGGAGTGAAATCATTTGAGCTTGGTGATTTAGATAATGATGGAGTAAAGGAGATTATTTATCTATCAAATCAGAATGATCTCAATATTGTTGAATATCAAAAGCCGATAGATTCATCATTTTTAGAACGTGTGCATAATACAAGTTGGATATTAAAAGATCATGAATATAATAATAATAATATTTACTATATCACTTTTAATTCATACGAGAATAGAGTTTACTTATTCTTAAATGGTCAATTCAGCTCACCGATTAGTCTTTCTTTAAAAAATGGCATTCTCCAAGGGACCAGCGAAAATAATAGTGTTATGATTTATAGAATTACTGATCATATGATTTGGGGAGAAATAAAGGACTCTAGGTTAGATACATCCCATAGAATGAAGCCTCGAAAATTTCAAGCTATTAGAAAATCCAGCTAGTGTTAATTTTTGAGATTGTTAAAAAAATTGAATATCTTTCTGAGATACCAATCTGAGCATCTCATTTTACACGTAAATTCTCAAGGTATTGAAAAGTTTATTGAGGAAGATGGAGCTTGCTTGTGCCCTCAGTTGCGATTTTTCTAATAGGGTAGGCTAGATGGTCTTTTTGTGTGCTTAATTACCTAAGTTTTGCCTTTAAAATCTTGTTTATATTGCGGTAAATTCGATATAGGGATATGTTGTATTGAAAATTACATAAGTGGCTAAGCCAAGCGATGAAGAGTTTGAAATGCTAAATTTGGCCTAAATGAATTTTATAAGAAACAAGGCTATAAATTATTTGGACAACTTGATGATATGCTACCAGGTTATACGAGTTTCTTTCTCAATAAATAGATGGGTTAATAATCGCGAGATAAAAGGCAGAAATTAAACAATAAAGGCTAGAAAAAATAGGGGTCCTCCAACCTGTACCCCTATTTTATTTTGGGTATATATAAATAACCGACCTATACTCTATCTACCTAGTCACCTACTAAGTACCCAGGAGTTGCGTCATGAAAAAAGTGATATCTTTATTAATTGCAGTATGTTTTGCTGTACCCAATATGGTACTGGCTGTCGATGTCAATAAGCTGACAGAGTCTGTCGATAAAGAAAAAGTGACTGATTCGCTTGATATGGAAAAGTTAAAATCATCAGTGGATGGAACAGATGTCGATTACAAAAAAGCCTATGAGTCCATTGATAAAGATAAAGCCAAAGATGCGGTTGATTTAGACAAAGCAAAGGCTGCGTTACTTGAATAGTATGGACTCGTCTTTAAAATAACCGGGCGCTCATTAGATCGCCCTCTTTTTTCCTTCTTATTACTAGGGTATATACCCTAGTCTTTAGATGCCCATTCCCGGTATTCACTTTTTGTATTCGAGTATGATTTTATATTTTCACCGTATTTGGTTACTGGTTTTTTTCATGGTATTGACCTCTTGTACTTGAATAAGCTGCTATATGCTTACGGTATCTAGCACTTGGATCCTATAACTCGCTATTTTTTGCTCGTGCTGAGCTTCTAATCTCTGAGTTGTTTGCTCTAACTCTGTGATGGTTCGTGCTTGGCTTTGTTCTTCTACATTTATTTCTAGTGTCTTAAAGTTTTGAATATTTCTAGTCGCTTCCTTTGCTTGGTTCTATTCTTGTAATGCACCTTTTGCTTGTTAGGGTATTTGTTGGCTTTTTTGGTACTGGGTGCTTGATGCTGTTTATTTTTACGTACTTTTTGTGTTTGAAAGTACTTTAGAGAGATCGTGTCAATGTCTTTAAAAGCGGAGCCTTCGATATTGTAGCTTTGGCGATCCAAATGAATAAGTGAACATTCTAATAAATCTTTGTATTCAATAAAGAAAAATACGATTAGAAGGTGTTATTTAAAAGTAAATAGTGATAATCACTACTTTTACTGTTTTTTTGAAAGATGAAAGGAGTCAGTAGGGGAGCAAGAGTTTATTAATCTAAAAACTCATCAACTTTTTATTTTTTATATTTATGTTGTAATTTATTAAATGAAAATAAATTTAGTGACTTACGATATCATTCACAATAAATCATCAATAGTATGGTGATTTAGGTATCACCTTTCCACAATATTAAAATTAATATCAGCGACGTCCTCCATTGTATTTGATTTTAATTATCTCAAGTATCTTAAGGCCACTTGGGCATAACTCCTCACAATATTGATTGGAGTAACTCTATTTCAGAATTGGGCTGATAGATGCGATTATTTGTAAAGTGCCACCATGGATCGATGAACATACAAATTTTCACCGTATCGTGCAGAGTGTCGCGACCCTAATTTGCGTCTCTCTGTTCAACACATTAACGACGCGTGCTTGAAAAATGCTAACACCTTCAAATGTAACAATCCAAACAGGTACTTCTGAGCCTAGTAGTGAACCTAAAAACCTATTGAAAAGCTCAAAGCAAAATTTCTCTAAATCGATAAGAAAAGTTTCAAGGGTCGGTGGGGATAAAGATTTGCCTTCTTTGCCTACCTTTGCCCGCCCTAAACAAAATGTGGCTACGGATGTCTTTCAAAGGTTGGAAGCAAAGATCATAAACTGCAGCGATAGCCAAAAGAAGGAAGATCTAGAGCGTGTACTTGAGTGGGTTTCACTTGCTCAGATAAGTAAGAATTATGAACAAATGCCTTTCGATGAGGTGTTTAATACGTTGGCAGATTCAAGTCTAGGGAAGGAAAGAAAGCAAAATATTTCAAGTGAAGCGTTTAAGCTGATAACAGAGATTAAAGTACGAGAAGGGAAAGGAAATTCGAAACAAAAGGCCATGAATAACAGTGCAGGCTCCCTTGCTTTGCATTTTCTTCAGTCATTTGGGCAAGATCTTGTTCGAGTAAAGCAAGAATTCGTACCGGATGGCAGCTTCCTCGATAGTTCAGAAGATACTTTTTTTGATAAGACAGATGATACTCAACCTAAAGACTTAGCGAGACCTTCTGCACCAAATAAGGGAGAGGAAGTTCATCCCAATTTGCGTAAGAGTGAGGGAACGGCATCGCCTGTCGCAGAGGATGATAAGTTTGCTAAGAGTGATTCTAGCCAGCCAAGAGCAGAAACCGCTATCTTGATTGGGGGCGCTGCCGCCGTTGCTGCCGGCAATGCTGCTGAAATTCCCTTATTGACTGAAGGTATCGGCGTCGGTGCCGCAGTATCTCGGCACCGTTCACCTGCAGCGTTGGCTCTCGTAGCAGGAGCTACAATGGTTGGTGGAGGGCTTTATGCTGCCTATAAAGCTGCCGATCAATATTTGCGCGGCGATAATGATGCTGAATCCCCCGATATTCTTGATGATGTGAATTCGTCACAGCAAGAAGCAAACCTTGACCGGGTGTCGAGTGAGCTGGAACTGATAAAAGAAAATATTGATAGCTATATTGAAGATCTTATGACACTTCAAGATGGCGTCCCTATCGTTAATAAAGATATTCAAGATGAGTTATGGGATATCTTTTCTCAGCTATCAGATCAAGATCTCGAAGAACTAGAGAGACTGACTTTCGAGAAGGAATTAGATGATAGTGAACCATTAGATGAAAATCGAGTAAAACGATCGGTTGATAGCTCTAGAAAAAATAGAAAAAGAGACTATGAAAAAATAAAGGAAAAGTTCATCACAAGGATGACTGAGAAATTTCAACGAGATGATCTTTCAGCTGAAAAGAAAAAACTCTTCTTCATTTCAAAATTAGAGCCAGTTCAAGCTAATTTAATGGAATTGAGGGCAATGAGAAGGCGTGGTCAAAATATGTCAATGGATCGGTTTAAGCAGCTTAATCTGCTTAGGTTTAGGAAACGTTTCCTCGATGACAAACTCGATAAATTATCTCAAGCTGATCGTGCGCCCCATGTTCCTTTGGAGGTTGGGGCAGTTTATCGTGAATTATTAGGATTTTGGCACAGTGAATCTAATGACCTTACCTTGGTTGAAGATATATCAGAAAAGCTCGTTTTGGAGCGTATCAAACTAGTGGCTGAACTGTCTTCTTTAGTGACGACTTCGCGTGAGGGGGAGCGCGAGGCAGAGCGTACCCAACTTAATGGAAAAATTGCACTTTTGGATGGGCTGCTTGTAATCACCAACAAAATACCTCGTTTATTAGAAGCGAGAGCGTTGGATTTCGACCAATCGATTAGCCAATTACAAGCATTTGCTAAGTCTCTAGATGGTCACAACTTAGATACGGTCGATTTTGTTGCGGCTATGGAAAACTTCGATTCTATCATTGATGCAGTTTCATTTTCAGAAAAAAGAGTTGCAGATAAATTTGATAAAGATGTCGATAATCTGTTTGGTGCCAAGTTAGGTGAGATGTATCGTAAAAAAACGCCGCTGTATTTTGAGCGGGAATCAGTCTATCAGGAAATGATTGACTTCAAGTCTGGAAAATTAACAGATGAAGACAGTCAAGAACAAAGGAATCTTGCTTCTGAAATTGAAGTTATTGCAATGAAATCACTAGCGGGGTTAAGCCAAGATAATGCTAAAATGTCTGACACAGCTACGGCTTTGTATGCCTCGTCTCGACTTCATGACATCAAAACCGCTCATAATGGTATAGACGCCTATCTTTTCAAAGGAATAGATATAGATAAGTTTTTGCAATCAGATTTGATTTATAGATATAACGAAGGGGCGATGAGCTCAAAATATGATGTTATTTCTGTTGCCGATTATATGTGCAGTAAGGCGATAAACCATCCAATAACTTCGCGGGATAATGTGATAATTTCATGGCCAGATGGGATACACTATGCTCTTCGCGAATTTATTGATCAAGAAAGAGATACGATAGCAAAGTTTGATCAATTCTTGAATCGTCAAACGGGTGTAGAAGAAAGCCGCGAATCTCTATCTCATAATT
Source organism: Vibrio sagamiensis NBRC 104589 (assembly GCF_007990935.1). Classification (GTDB taxonomy): domain Bacteria; phylum Pseudomonadota; class Gammaproteobacteria; order Enterobacterales; family Vibrionaceae; genus Vibrio; species Vibrio sagamiensis. The sequence continues at coordinate 41,658 of NZ_BJXJ01000029.1, read as the reverse complement.
TGGAAACGCCACAAAAATATTTTCAAACCGTCCTTGATCGTCTAGCGAAAGGGGAAGAGGTAAAATTAACCGATAAGGTTTCGTTTCGCTACAGTGTTAGGTCTCTCAATATGGAGTGGCAGACGGTCGCAAAGCATGAAAATCCACCTATAACAAAAACATTTTCTGTTGCAGATATTCTTGCAGGTAAAGAACGACGTTGGAGGGCAGAGAATTCTACTTATAACATTCGTAAACCGTCTGGCTCGATATCAAAGGGACTATTAAATCGCTTAGAGAATGAGAATGTTCAGGATAAATTCAAAGATAGTCTTCTCAAGTTAAAATCTGACTCAAAATTCAAACAACAGTTTTATCACTATGCTGAATCGGTTCTTCAACTTCATAGTGTGAATATTCAGGACTCTTATGTCATCAAAGAGGCTCCAATGCTGCTTATTTATTCAGCCCCAGAAGATGGCCCTAAATATTCCCGTCACCTTGCTGGTGGGCTGAGCCCAGAACATAGTCCAATAAAAGTGGTGTCCTTACTGAGTAATAAAGCTCAGCGATTTAGTTCTCTAAATGATCTTAAGGCAAAGCTAAAAAAGGACTCACAGCTCAATGATTGGTTCAAAATCCATTTTGATGCCGAATTCGCAGGCGATTTTGACGAGATGAATATATCAAAACAAGGAGGAGATTATTCGTATCTATTTGAACGTACGGTAGAGCAGTATGCGCATAACATGGACGCTCTTGTTCTGTCATCTTCAGAAGCAACATTGCTTGAGATTTTTAACGCACTTGAAGAGGTATCTCATATCTTAGCTTTACCTGCGATGTTGATGGGGCCAATTTCGGGTTTTCTTTATGGAGCAGCCATCTCTGCAGCCCCTTTACTTGGAAAAGCGGCGATCAGTGATACCCAGGCTGAGCGTGATAAATATTTAAAAGAAGCTGCCATTTCAATTGCAATGGAAGTGGGTTTTGAAGTGGGAGGCGAAATAGCAGGCCGACTTGCAGGTAAAGCCATTGAAAGTGCCTCCAGTGCATTTTTTAAAAATAAAGAAATGAGAAACTTGGCTTCTCGAAGTGTTGAATTGCCAAGAGAAATTTTGGAAAGCGGCCACTCTCGTTTTAATGATGAGCTGGTGCAAGGTTTCTCTGAGACAATGGACTGTTCAAGGCCAAAACGGGCAATAGGAGCTGGAGGCTTATGTAAGCTGTTTCGAAAAACACCGTCAGTAAATCGGTCAATCGATGTTGTGAATAACAAATCTTTCAGAGAGTTTGTGCAGCGAGCAAGTGAACAAAATATTGACCTCGGAAGAGTAAAGACGGTAGATCGTAGTTACCGAGATCCCATCAACGAGATTGGTTCAGGATCTATTTGTAAGGTATATCGATATGATAATGAATTTGTTATCAAAGATTACACAGGTTTTATTCATTTAGATGATAATCAAGCACGTTCCAAGCTTGGTCGTTTGCATGCTGCAAGAAATACCGAAACCGCTTTCAATCGCCTTTATGGAGAGGGGGTGGCTGAAGTCATTCTTCATAATGGAGCTGACCCTATGAAAAAGGAAGTCTCCATCAAGATGAAGAAGATTGCAGGTGAATCTTTATCAAGCATGATTGAGAATGGGCGACCGGAATTGGCTGATGTTGTGCGCAAATTTAAGGACGAGGACATTGTAGGCTCTTTGGCGGAAAAACTCAGAATTAATGGAATTGATCATAATGACATTAACTTAGGTAATGTGCTTTATGATTCGCAGTCGGGCAAGTTTTCGCTGATTGATTTTGACAGCTCATACATTATTCCTACGGTTGGCGAAGCTCTACCTGAAGGAAAAGTGACGACGATTAAACAAAACCTTGAGCGTGTTTTCCATGATGTCGATAGAGCTCTGAAAAAAGACAATCATTCCCTATTAAGTGGGCTAGATGCAGGTCAAGGGAGTAAGTTAGCGTTTGAGACTAAAAAATTACCTGGTGCAAGTTTTTTACTTGCTAGAAAAGCTAAAAGAAGCCTAAAGAAAGCGCTACCAATAGCACAATCGAAGCTTGATAACGCATTAACCGCGATGAGTAATTCTATGCTAGAAAAAGAGGTTAAGCTCGCACAGGATGCATTTTTTGGAAAAGGCTTTTTTGAAGATCCAGCGAGCCAGCAGAGGTTAACAAATTTTTTAACGGATATGCGTGATGATATGTCTAAAATATCTGAAGTTAATTTTGATATATCTGACGCAGGAAGTGGCAGTGCAGTTGCGGCGTTGTCCAAAGAGGATTACCTCAAGTTTGCTCGTGATCCAAATTCTAAGTTTCTCAAAGTTTATAAAGATTCCTTGTCTTCGTATTATAAAAAAATGGGTGAAAGTGACAGCGCGGTTGCAGATGTACTCGTGCATGAAATTTCCCATGGTAAACCGCAGAGTTTAGATTTTATTTATGTTGGAACACAAAAGCAGGCAACGGGAGATGTGGATATTTATGAGCTTATTAACCTAGGTAACAATAAGATTAAACATGAAAGCGGCCCATTAGGTGATTCTCCAGTGAGTGATTTTGCTGGTGGAGATTTACCAAACCTTAAAAATGTTAGGGACTCGAAAGGGATCAAAAATGCAGACTCAATCGCACAGTATGTCTCACTGCTTGATAAATCCCGAACCAATCAAGGTGCCTTTGATATGGATATTAAAAAGCTAAGGCAAGTTGAAATGGACACGATGGAATTTTCACAAAGGCTTGAGGATAGCGTTGAAGTCAGCCGTGCGAAGCGCTCTATTATGGAAGAACAAGATACACCAGATTTTTCAGGAATGTTGATTGCAGTGAATAGAGCAGGGAATCAATTTGATATTTATTCACGGGTTGAAGAATCTGGATCTTAGAGGGAGCGCTTGGGAACTGGACGGCCATTCGGCTGTCCAGATTTTGACCGTAATCGAGCAATATTTTTGTCGAGTTAGATTTTGATTTAAAACGTAGGGACAAGCTTATTGAAATTATTAATGGTATTTTGATTTTTATTATAAAAGATAGTGCAACTCTGTGCGTTGTATTATATTACTGTATTACATCAGTTCTGAAGGGTACATGGCCAAAACTTGTACTTGTCCTGCCATTATAAATAGAAATGTTTACCATGCTAGATACTTTATTTAATATCAATACCATTATGTATACTTTCCCAATTGCAGGCTGGGGTGTCGATACTTATGCGATGTCTTATCTGGAATTTTGGGTTAGCCTGCTTAATCTAGGCTCTGTGATTGCTTTTCGTAAAAACCATATCTCAGCTTATCCGCTGTCCATTATTGCATGTGGTGGCTTAGCCGTCATGTTCTATCAAATTAACCTCTACTCAGATCAGTTACTTAATATTTATTTTATCGTGATCTCAATATTTGGTTGGATTTGGTGGAAAAAGAAAAAAGATGATGGCAGTGAGCTTTTTAGTATTCGTTATATGAATAAAGCTTATCAACTTAGAATGATTGTGACTTCAGTTATATCTATTGTTTTACTTGGCACTTTTATAGACCCGATTTTTTCCTTACTGGCAACATTAGTCGCAACAATATTAGGTGAGAGCTATTCTCACACCAATGCAGCTTTGCCGTATTGGGATGCTACAACGACCGTTTTATCTGTATTTGCCATGTATTTGTTGACAAGACGATATGTAGAAAGCTGGATATTATGGGTGATCGTTAATGTGATTAGTGTAGGGCTTTATTATTATCGTGGTGTTCTGTTTCTTTCGCTTGAATATATTATTTTCCTAGCAAACGCAATTTACGCTTGGTATCTCTGGCATAAGGAGAGCCTTTCATACTCAAGCAACCTCAATACATTTGACTCAGTGACTCGCTCCTAAAGGGACGGCCAGGAGTCGTCCCTCCATTTTGTGATGAGCTGTCTATGGTATGAATCCGTGACAGCTATTTACCTGTGATTTTTCTGATAGAAAGCTTAATCAAGATAAATATGGCGATGATGGCTACAACCACATACTCAAATGAGGCCATAAAGCCGACAAATAGATTTACTTTCATCAACATCAGTGCACAAAACATCGACAGAGCTAACATCAGAAACAGCCCTATAATGCGCCCAAAACCAGGGATATACCTAAGGTTAGTGTCTTTAGAAATAATCAGAAGGCTTACGATCATCGAAATGATCGTAAGAAAGTAGAAAGTATAATTCACATTTAACAAGCTTGTCCGTGTGAAAAATAATGTATAAGCGGTTAACACAAAACCAATCGCACCAGGAATAGCAGCCGCATAGATGAGGAGAGAGTAGACATACTTATGTGGAGCTTTGATTCGTTGCACAGGCTTATTTAGTAGGTTGTAGAACAAAGAAATTAAAGGTATAGCAGCAAGGTATATCAACACTTCTAGGTGATATTGCTCAAGCGAAATGAGCAACTGATTTATTGTCATGATTTTGTCCGTATTATTCTGATTAAAATCATTTTAACGACCAATTTCTGATGTTTAAAGGATTTCCAAGGGTTATTCTTGGTTACTTATATAATATAAAATCTTGTTAACAAAAGTTAAGATAAACAACAAGATTTTATGGTATAAAGTTAAACATTAATCAACGCTCAAAGGAATACTGTAATGCTAGCAAAAACAGGGTTAATCGCAGCCATGCTCATTGGAGCTTTTAGCGTGTATGCCAATAATCAACAAGAGACGAATGATCTTCAGGATGTAAAGAATAAAATAGGTAATATTGAAGAAAGTATTGCACAGGCTAAAGATACAATGCGATTTGAACGTACTGTCTATCCACCTGAACATACTCCGGAACCAAAGTACAATAAGGATAAACCTTCACATAGCTACTTTGTCATAGATAAGTATGATATTTACAGCAGTGCTGATGGAGAGCGTATGGTACAGGTGCTCATTACTAACAATTCCTTCAGTGGGGTCAAACTGAAACCCTCTCAGATTAAAGCTTATTTTGGTGGGCAAAACTATGTTTCACCTGTATCCATTGAACAAGATGGTAGTTTCACCCAAGATGAAACAAAATCAGTTACTCTCCACTTTGGTAAACATAACGTACCAGTGATGGGTTTGATTACTCGAAATTATTAGTTACGAAACCATGAGTTTACATTAATAATGTACTCATGGTTTTTTACAACTAACTCACAGTCCACTAGCTACGTTGATATGATCAGGCTAGATAAATTTCATGGACAAGCCCACTAGGTTATTCTCTCCAAAGACATCTAGTTTACCCCAACTACCCGTTTCTAAATCGAGTAATCAGGAAGGTATTCACTAGAGGGTTTGGCACGTTGTTAGAAAATAAAGATATCCAAGATTGATCTCATTGTTTTGCTTTGACGTATTAAAGATGAAACCACGTTGTTTCTTCGTTGTTTTGCGCAGTACGCAGCCAGTACTGCGCTTTTTTTGCACTAGTAAGCTTTCTTAAGCAATCGTTATTCATTTCGAGGCATTGTTATTAATTCTTGAAAAATTGTTATTCCTTTATAATCCTCAATCTTAGTTTGTTGATACAATGGAAAAAAAACATATGAACTTTGAGTTATTTAGATAAGGCTATTTTATCTAAACATGTAGTCACAGTGTTGCCCTTTCAGGTGATATGCTAAATTTATATCTAAACGATAGATAATGATTTCAAATTAATTACTAACTATGCTGTTTTGGTCGAATATATTATGATTCAATGACATGCTTCTTGTTTTTAATAATTAATTCCGAAATCTTTATCACCAGCACAAGAAAAAGCGAAACTATGATCAAAAGTAAAGTTACTTATCAAGACTAATGCACTCCAAGACAGCTCATCCAAGATGGCTGAATCATCTGGTGGATTTTGAGGTTCAGGGCGTTTTTTTGATGGTTAATAGGAATAGGTAAGATGTATGCTTCAAATTGATATTCAGCCTCGTGTATAGACCAACAAATTCTATCGATCCAAGAATAGCCAACTCCATCTGAAAACTGCTCTTTTTGCCGCCACGCAATATGCTTGGGAAGAAGATGTTCAAATGCTTCCCTTAAAATCTTTTTCCCAAAAACACATTTCCGCACATTTTGGCTAACGGGTTTTGAGTCATCATAATATTAATAAATTCGCGATCTAACTGTTTCTTAATGAAATTATTGCTCACTGAGAACTAATTAAAATTTCAAGATGGTAACTGTTTGCTATCTGTAAAACAAAATTTGGTTAATGTTTTAATCGATCAGATTTAATCAAGCGAGATAAAGGATTTTAAGTTATTAATTCCTAAAGATAGGCGTATTAAACTAATATTTAACAGTTACACTTTTGTCATTCAAAAATTCTTATAGTAGTACTAGTAATACAATGCTTTAATGAAAGACATTTTGCTGCCTACTTATCATAATGGATTGGTTGTTTAAGCATGTTTCCAAGGAAAAGAGTTTAAATTAGTTCCAATGTATTCAAAATCATGATCCCTATAGTGCATGTGATAGTAGAGAGTACCGTTGTTAATGCGATGATATTGGCAGCCAAAACCGCATTTCCTCCCATTGAACGAGCCATTACATAGCTTGCAGAAGCTACAGGAGAGGCATTCATAAAAAATAATATTCCAAGTTCAACTCCTCTAAAATCCATAAAATAAGCTCCTGAAGTAATGGCGATTGGCGCTATCATGAGTTTATAACTGCTGGCAAACCATGAAGGTGCTTTTTCCTGTCTCATTGAATTTAGATTAAGAGAACCTCCGATACATAGAAGAGCGAGTGGAAGAGTCATCTTTGATAAGTAATGACCAGCTTCTACTGCGATACTGGGAACAGGAATAGACATCAAATAACAGAAAAGTCCTGCGACTATAGCAATGATCAATGGATTTTTAGTTAAGGTTCTTGCCATCATTTTAGCCGTTTGAGATCCTGAAGCTGTACTTTTAGGAGAGAGGCAAATAACTGCTTGAATATTATATAGAAAAATTGTGATAGCCATATAAAGTGCTGCGAGGGCTATACCTTGTGCTCCATAGGTGCTGGTGACATAAGCAATGCCGATAATGCCGGTATTAGAGCGAAATGCTCCTTGAATGATGACCCCTTGTTCTGATGAGCAACTAAAAAATAGTTTGACTGAAATGTATGCGAAGATAAAAAAGCACACAGTAGCTATAATGCCATAACTAACAAAACTTTTAGCAGCAATAAAGTTATGCTCAGAGGCAACAATGCTTAAAAAAAGCATGGTCGGTAAGGTGACTTGGAAAACCAATTTAGCACCTATTTCAATAAAGTTATCGTTAATTAAACCAACACGTTTGAATAGAATACCCAATAATAACATTAAGCAGATTGGACCAGTTATAGATAAAGATAGTTGCAATTGCTCTAAGATTGTCGTCATAGGTCACCTAGTTTGAGAGTGGTTATATTTTTAGGTAGATTCAAACACTGTATTCTAAGAAGCTACTTAAAACCTTAGATGTGACAGAGCTATTAAATTATGAACATACCTTGGAAATATAAAGTTTTTACATTGCCAATTGCCTAAAAGGCAGTGAATCAAGAACAACATAATCTAAAGCTTTGCTTATAAATTAATTTTATGTGTTAGCTAAATTGAGATGATGTTGCAATTGTCTTTTATTTTTTAGTTAGTGATGTAGCTTAGAGTCAAGCGTGTTGAAATCACTTTGCATGATCCAATTTAGCCATAATTTTAACCTTTTGAATAGCCATAAAATCAAAAAATTTGAGTACAATCGGTAGTTTTTTACCCATTAGTTAATGCATTAATGTATATGTATTTTTATTAATAGCCATGGGGTGGGATAAAAATAATGCATTAACTTTAGAATAATTATTCTGAAATAAGTAATCGTACACAAAGTAATAATAAAACTGTCTCTTTGGCTTTTTGAAGTTATTAGATTTTTTAAAGAGTTTTTTGAATAGTTTTAGTTTAAATTCTTTATCCTTAGGAAAGGAAACATATTGACGTCTCAAACGTTTATATTCAAAAAGTTGAACGAATTAGGGAAAATAGATAAAGAAAGAGAAAGCACACCAACGCAATGAGAACCCTATGGCAAAAATGATTTTTAATAAGACAGTGTGCGTAATAAGCATTTAAAATAGTTTTTGTACCTAAGTAACTCCAAGATTCTTCTTTCAGCAAGACGTCGACATTTTTCTAAATTATGTCATTGAGTCAACTGCTTATGAGAAACAACGTTTTCTTATAAAAATACGAAAAAGCCTGCTGTTCCGAGGAGTTACCTCTTTCGAGTTTGGCTCAGTGATATTGTTTTGAATTAAGTATCTTGAACTCAATTGGGTATGTGTATAGTCATTTTTATGCTTGTTATTTGATCGATTAACTAGAAAAAGGGTTTGATCATGTCTACTTCTATGTCAGTTGTTAAAGTAATTCTGGTTTTACTTGCTGTTACTTATAGCCACATGAGCTTGGCTAGTTCTTCTAAGGATCTTTTTTTAAGTGCGAGTGAATCTGAGCCGAGTAAACTAGGCTGGATGGAAGGTTTTCCCGTACCAGAGAACAAACTTATCATGCAGCCAGAGTCAGATTTCTTTAGTTTTCCTAAAATGCGTTGGACTGTATGTCATATTCGTGAATTGATGCCAACTAAAGAGGTCAGTCGGGGTATAGGTGCACCTATTGCCCTAAATAAAAATTTAGACAGTGCTATCGATGAAGTGATATTTAACCCAATTGGTAGTGATAAGGTTATGACTTGGAAAGCATCTTTATCAGCCAATTACACTGATGGTATGCTTATTTTACATCAAGGAAAGATCGTCTATGAGACCTACTCCGGTTGTCTCAATGAACTAAACCAGCACGCCGCTATGTCGATGACTAAATCACTGACCGGTTTGTTATCAGAGATTTTGGTCGTTGAAGGAGTACTAGATGAGGACGCTCTTGTTGGTAAAATCATTCCTGACCTGAAAAATAGTGCTTTTGGAAGTGCTACGGTAAGACAAGTTATGGATATGACAACGTCATTAAAATACAGTGAAGACTATGCTGATCCTAACGCAGATATTTGGGTTTATTCAAAAGCAGCCAGTCCACTACCAAAAGATAAAAGCTACAAAGGTCCAAATGGTTACTTTGCCTATCTAAAAACCCTCAAGAAGGATACTATCGACCATGGTGAAGCTTTCGGATACAAAACGGTCAATTCAGATACTTTAGGATGGATAATTTCAAAAGTAACGGGTAAAAATATGGCAGAGTTATTATCGGAGCGGATTTGGTCTAAAATGGCCGCAGAACAAAGTGCTTACATGACCGTTGATGCAAAAGGAGTTCCTTTTGCTGGGGGAGGGTTGAGTGCAGGTCTACACGATTTAGGACGAATTGGGCTACTGATGCTTAATGGTGGAGTAATACACGGTCAACGATTATTTCCCGAAAAAGTAGTCACCAATATTAGGGAAGGAGGCGATAAAGAAGCCTTTGCCAAGGCTGGCTATAAAACACTTGAAGGTGGCAGCTATCGAAGTATGTGGTGGGTGATGAATAATGAAAATGGTGCTTTCTCTGCTCGTGGTGTGCACGGACAAACCATTTATGTAGACCCAACCGCTGAAATGGTAATTGTGAGGTTATCTTCCTATCCTACCGCTTCGAATTCAGACATTGATCCTACCTCATTGCCTGCTTATCAAGCTGTTGCTGACTTCTTGATGTCACAATAATAGCTTGACGTCAAAATAATAATTTGAAGTGAGAATAATAGGGTTATCGTGATATACCCAAGCAGCTTGCAGTTACTTGGGTATCAATGGTGAAGTCAAGCTGTGATGGCTTAGTTATTAGGTATATTTAATATTGACTCATTTTTCGCTTGAGGATCCCATTTGATCGTTTGGGTTGGGAAGGCGATATCGGCATCATGTGCTTTAATTATCGCAACAACTTGCATTAATACATTCTGTTTGACTTCATGATAGCGTACCCAGTTCACTGTTTTAGTAAAGGTGTAAATGAAGAAGTCGAGTGAGGATGGCCCAAACTTATTGAAGTTAACGATTAAAGTTTGGTTATTATCGATGTCATCATGTTGGCTTAGCATCTCTCTAACTGCGTCTATGATCAATGGTATCTTATCTGCATCATCGTAGCGTAGACCTATGGTTTCATAGATTCGTCGATTTAACATTCGAGAAGGGTTTTCAACCACAATACTGCTAAAAACTGAGTTGGGTACGTAAATAGGGCGCTTTTCAAATGTTCTGATACAAGTCATTCTCCATCCAATACGCTCTACGGTACCTTCAATCTGGCGATCTGGTGAACGGATCCAGTCTCCGACTTTGAATGGACGGTCAAAATAGATCATCATGCCACCGAAAAAGTTAGAAAGTAGATCTTTTGCTGCCAGACCTACAATTAAGCCACCCACACCACCAAAGGTAAGCAGTCCGGACAAACTGAGGCCAAAGGCTTGCATAATAGTCATTACGCCAATGATAATAAAGAACAGTCGAAACACTTTAGCGATAGCTTGAACCGTGGTTTCATCACGTTTCTTTTGTGCCAGAATATGCGCTTCGACATTACTAACTAATCGTAATACTGCCCATACAAGCATACAAATTACTAGTAGGAGTTTCAGTGTACTTAGCCAGTTAACTTGACTATCGAGTTCACTTTGTAAGATGATCCCTAAAGAGACGGTCGCAGGCCAACACCAGATAAGTGCGCTGACTGGGGTTTTGAGAGCTGCGAGTATCATGTCATCCCATCTAAAGGGCGTCTTCTCGAATAAGATAGTAAGACGAGAGCACAGGATTCGCCATGTCACCCAAGATAAAAGACTGGCAACAGTAATGAATAAAACACTACTGCTCCATTGTTGGTGGTTAGCTAATATATATTGTTGTATTTCAGAGAACCAAGGCGTCATAATTATGGTTTGATTTTATTATTCAATCCGTCAACATTAACAGAATGCAATCAATTACCCCAGCAAAAATATAAAACTAGGGGCATTTGTTGATGCCCCTTTTGTATTAAAAAATTAACACTAACGATACCCGTTGAGTTGATACTTATGAGTTCTATGGTTGTTCAGATAAACTTGAAAAAATGGCTTCAGCATCAACAATACCGCCAGAAATTGACATTGTTTCAAATGGAACGAGATCTGCTGGAGAAGAAGGCTTTTTCACCAACAAACCTGAATAAAGTCGAGACTGTTCCATTAACAAAGACTTCAATTCTACGGCCGTTAGATCTGGATAGTTTGACCAAACTAAGGCTGCAACACCAGAAACAACTGGAGCTGCCATACTTGTGCCACTGAGAGACTCGTAGGTATTATCAGGTGTTGTAGATAGAATACGATAACCTGGAGCGAAAATATCGACGCTGTTTTGACCAAAGTTACTGAAGCGTGCGACCAGTTTTTCGTCAGCGTACTTTGCTGAAGCTCCAACATCCATCCAAGTTTCAATTGGCTGTGACCAAGCATGCTGAGCAAATCGATTTGGGAAACTTGGTTTTAAGTCATTATCATTTCTGCTATTACCGGCTGAGTGAACGATTAGTACCCCTTTTTTGGCCGCATAGCGAAAAGCATGATCGACGATAAACTTGCGTGGGGAATAACTTTTACCAAAACTCATATTGATAATATTAGCACCATTATCAACAGCATATCGAACTGCGTTAGCAATATCTTTGTCACGTTCATCGCCATTGGGGACTACTCGAACTGACATAATTTCAACATTTTGAGCAATACCATCAATACCAATCCCGTTACCACGCTCAGCCGCAATGATTCCAGCTACGTGAGTACCATGTCTGCCTGACGGACCTTTAACGAGGTTATTTCCGTAGCCTTTCTCCCATGGATTACTGATATCATCTTGAACTATCATTTGACGACTATCGAAGTTGACATTGTAATGATATTGCAATGACTCTAGATAACGATTATGGCGAGAATCTAAATAATCGAAGGAATACCAATTCTCAAAAAGTTTAACCAAATTACCTGCAGCTTCAGAAACTAGTGGAGATTCATGTTGAATGAGAGGCATTAATCCATTGATGCTAAAATCGTCGTGTGAGACTACATCTAAAATCTGTTGTTGGTACGTTCGAGCAAGTTCTATTACTTCTTCAACACGCTCTAAAGCAGTACGGTTGTTTTTAATGGCTTGTAGGAAATCTTGCTCAATCTTTTTGTAGTGCGCTTGTTGGTCTTCATCCAACGGCTGTTGTTCTGCTAAAATATCAAGGTACTTTTTGTATTCGCGAGTCACTTCTAGAGTGTCTTGATTAACGTTTTGTCCATGCTGGTTTCCAAGGAAATTCCAACCGTGAACATCATCAATATATCCGTTGTTATCATCATCGATTCCATTATCAGGGATTTCATGTTGATTGATCCAAAGCTTATTCTTTAAGTCTTCATGCTCGATGTCGACACCAGAATCTAAGACGGCCACGATGATCGTTTTTGGTATTGCTGGAGGTAATAATGCTTCATAAACAAAATTAGAACCAACACCTTGCACGTTGGATGATGTTGCTGAAAGGTTAAACCAATCTTGCTGACTTTCTACCGGCGGTGTTAAAAAATGCAAAATAGAGTGCATGGGTTTAGGTTTCTTTTTGATTGAATAATCTTCAACAATAGTACCTTTGACGTTTGTTATGTAAGGGGAGTTTACGGCATAAGGTGAATCAGTATTTTCAACAGCTTGTGCAGAAAGAGAGTTAGAAGCAGCTAAAATAGCTATATTTATAAAAGAGAGTCTCAGCGTTTTCTTCATGGTAATTGCAACCTTTCATTCATTAGAGTATCGATGTTACGTTGAGAAAATCCTAAATATTAAAAATGACTTTGCGAACGAAATGTTAATCAAATGTTAATTTGATCTCGCTAAAGCAATAAATAATTTAATAAAATTTGAACTGAATATCTTTATAAAAAAAACAGCAGATAATTTTATTGTGATTGTGATTGTGATTGTGATTGTGATTGTGATTGTGATTGTGATTTATATTGTCAATTCTAATTTTAATGGACGTTACGAAATTATTGAAAGCAATGTTTGTGTTACTACTAATACTTTATCATCAACGTTTCTAGTATCGGCCTACGTGCTTTAATGTCCTGATGAATTGGTATTAAATGGCAATAGAGAACCGCTTATTTAGAATGACTTGTATTCTATCTATTGATTTGTTGTATAAAAGTAAGACGGCCTAATGGCCGTCACTGATAATCACTATTTTTACAGAAAACCTTTATGAGAGGTGCTCGTCTAGGGTTATTTTTAACAAATATTTAATATTTAACAACCATTCAAGTGCACTCAGGCTATCTGCTTGATAATAATACCCACAGCCAGATTCTATTAATATTTTTTCTGCCAAGTTATTATCAATATCGAGTGCTGATAGATTCTCCAGTTCAGAGACCAATGTGTTCACCTGAACAAGAGACTCTTTCTGGATGAAATATTTAATAATCTCCTTATCCGTTGAACCATAAATATACCAGTCCTGATGGAAGTATCCTGATATGAAATAGCGTATACATTTAAATGTCATATGGTTGGGTACCCTGTAACGATTCTATAGCCGACTGGTGACGCTGGACAATATTCCAAGACGACTTGTAGTTTTGATGTATAGATAGGTGTCAGCGAGCCGCGCTTAACGACCATTCCGACTGGTGAGCCATAATCATAATATATGACATGCCTATTTTCCTTTCTAGTCAAAAAGTTGTTAATGGAGCTACTTTTACTATTGAGTGCCTTGGCAACTGACCTTTCTGCAATGTCTAGATCGGTGAAACTTGATGCTGCTGACAAATAACGTTTATCTCTTAAACGTGCCCGTAAATCTGCAACTGTTTTCCTTACGTGGAGTGCAATTAGATGGCCGTTGTGCTGCTCATGCTTGTGTAATCCCCCACCAGGTACAATTTGAGGCTCTTGGTCAAGAGTCGCGCCACCACCTTTTAAACCTATCCGCATAAATGAGTTAGGTCCGGATTTGACGATGTTTGCATAACCCCCTTCTAATGACTGAGGGTCATAAATCACCATGGTATGGTCCGATTTTCTGGTAATGAGTTGGTATCGCCCATCAACAAAACCAACCGCTACTTTTCTACTCTGCCTAGTAATAATAGGGTTGTTTTCTAGATCTTGTGCTTCTGGCAATCCACCAAATTCTGGAAGGGGAGGACCGGATTTAAATTGACGAAATTTAGGCCCATGGATATAGCTTTCATCCGAGCTATTAATAGGGACAATTGCGTCACCAGTTATTACCCTAGGCTTCGAAATCGCTGCAGAGATCGCGTCGCCTATAACACCGATTGCAAAAGAAATAGCTTCATTTTGCAGCTCAGATAGTCGAATGTTATATCTAGAGCTCTTTAGTTCATTGATTATATTTTGAACTTTTTGAGCACCGTAGTAGTTACCCTTTAATCTTGCATTCGTTTGGGCTTCTTCATAGGCATTTATCATTATTGATAAATTGCCCACTTGAATTGTGCTAGGTTGAAGGTCTAATCCATATAAACTAGGTGAATCTAAGTAGTCATCTGGAAGAATTTCACTTCGTAGTTTTTCTAAAGTGACGTCACTGATATTTTCATATAAAAATTTGGCGGCATCATCGCTCTGATACCTATAATGTTGCTCGATGACACTGGTAAGTAAAGTTTCAACTGTTAGGAAAAGTTCATGTGAATCTTGGCGCTCAAATCTAACTTTGACAACGGCAGAACTTCCATCTTTTAGTGGAGCAATCGCAATAAAGTGTTCGGGAGTACCTTGAATAGGATCTTCTTGTATATGCTTTATCACATATTCGTATGATCCTGAACTTTCCCTTCCCCAACGATGACTAGTAAAAATTTGATTGCCATAATATGGTTGCTTATATTCTGAAAGACTGATGGTGGAAAAATTTATTCGAGAAACTTCAGGGTCATAAATAACCATGGATGAATTCATACCAAGTAAACTAAAAGGTGTTCTTGATATATCGATAGAATTTATGTTTATAAGGTTATCTCGGCTATTTAAATATTCGAGGCTGTTATATACATGTTTTATTGTTAACTCAGCTCTTTCTCCTTCAATACCTTCGTTGACAAATGTTTTATAATCCATATTGTCAGCGATATGCCATTGATTAAACGGAATATCATAAGAAAATGAATGTACTTCACCACTATCAGAAATACTGATAGCAAAAATTGGCTCTATACATCGATAATTAGAATCACCAGAAATCAGTGTGAATATGTAACCGTAACCACTTAAGCCATTTACAGAGGTAGCTGTAGGAATAGCTAAATAGATATTACTGCCTTCTCTCTCTGCCGCGAAGCTTCGTACAATAGATTCATTTTCATCGAAATATGCCCAGTTATATACGGATTGATATATTCCATTATTTCGCCACCCCCAATTACCTGAGTCTAACCAATTTGCCCAATTAGTATAATTAGTTGCGACAATAGTATAGGCAGGAATTGATCGAAGTGTCGCGAAATTGCTTGGTACTGAAATATTATGCAAAGTGCTATTATCAGACATATAAGAGCATTGCTGGGAAACATCAATATGCTCATTTTGCAAAATACTTCCATACGAACTCGTGATGTTTATATTATAAACTATCGCAACCACAATCATCGTAATGAGATGATGTTTGATATAATCTGATATTTTTTTTACTATTTTTTTCATGTTTTTAATTATCTTAATTATCCCTGTAATAACCTCAGTCATTACTCATGATTACCTTTTTTTATGATTAAATATGATTATTTATTTAAGTTTAAATGCTATTTTTTTATGTTGACTACCTTGCTGATATTATTAACTCTTAATTATTGATGAGATCATTGAATTAAATCAATACCTATTTTATATACTGATGGTTCTTCGATTTATTAGAGTGGATATTGATGAGGACAAGTGAAGTGTGTCAGAAACTTCGTCTTTTGGAGTAGAATTTATAAAATTTCACTGAAAATACATAGGATTAGACGAAAAGATCATAGTCTAAAGAGAGATGATTTACTTATGAATATAGCGTTTGAAAGGGGAAATTGAGGATTTAATTCACTCTTACTGTAGTAATAACCATATGGTTGCTTGTAAAGTGTCCAAATACACCAGTGTTGAAGATAAATCACTTAAATTTAAGTAAATAGTCTCTACACTTACAAAATGACAATAAAAGTTAAGGAGACGCATATGGCAAGACAAAGGTTAGACCCTAAACAGCTATATTCTGTTGCTGAGTTAGAAAATATGCCATGTAAGTCAACCAAGGAACTTCCTCCAATTGACGAAATCGTTGGGCAAGAACGAGCTCAAAAGGCGGTTGAGTTTGCTATGTCGATTAAGGAGAAAGGTTACAATATATATGCGATAGGTCAGAATGGTCTAGGAAAGCGTACAATGATTCTGCGCTATTTAAATCGCCATCAGCATGATGAAGCAAGCTTATTTGATTGGTGCTATGTTGCTAACTTTGAGGATACACGCACACCTAAAGTACTTAAGTTGCCATGTGGAGTCGGAAGCTGCTTAAAAGGTGACATCGAAAAATTAATGAGAAAACTACTCAATGCGATTCCCCTCGCCTTTGATAATGAAATGTACTATAGCCGTGCGGATAGACTTAAAAACCAGTTAGCGAATAAACAACAACTTGAGCTTGATAGTATAAGTAAAGAAGCTAAAGAAAAAGGCATCAGTTTGACTATCACAGCACAAGGCGATTACCAGTTTGTCGCCATGGATGGGGAGGAACTTCACACTGAAGAGTCGTTTGATGCTCTAAGTAAAAAAGAGCAAGAGCATTTTTCTAGCAGCATCGATGAACTGGAAGTCAGCTTAAGAGGAATGGTACGTGAGTTAACGGAATGGGAAGAATCATTTAGCGATAAGATTAAAAAACTTAATGATGACGTCACATTGGACGTAATTGCGCACTTTATTAAGCAACTCAAGCTGGATTACGCAGGTTACTCTGAAATTAAAACCTACTTGACTGAGTTGCAAAAAGACATTGTTGACAATGTAGAAATCTTCTTAGAGCAAAGTGCTGAACAAGGTGAAATGGCTACAGCATCTCTAGATAAAAAGCTACCGAGACGTTACAAAGTCAACGTTTTAGTCGGTAGAAAGAACAGGGATTTTCCGGTTGTAGTTGAGGAGAACCCGAACTATCACTCTTTGTTTGGCTCTATTGAAACGGCAACATTTAAAGGGACTGTCTTTACAGATTTCTCTTTGATTCGTGCAGGAAGCTTACATAAAGCCAATGGTGGTGTATTGCTGATGGATGCACAAAAAGTGCTTGAACAGCCTTATGTGTGGGACGGTTTAAAGCGAGCTCTTCGTTCAAGACAACTCAGTTTTACCTCTTTAGAAAAAGAAGTAACTTTGACAGGAGCGGTATCCCTTGATCCAGAACCTATTCCTTTAGACATCAAAATTATCTTATTTGGTGATTATCGTACTTATCAACTGTTGCAGCATTATGATCCAGAATTTGCTGAATTGTTTCGTGTTACTGCCGATTTTGAAGATGAGATGATACGTACACCTGACTCTGAACTGCAGTATGCCCGATTTATTTCTAGTGTTGTTAATGATAACAACATGCTTCATTGTGACAAAAAAGCCATTGCTCGTATTATTGAGTACAGCTCTCGTTTGTCAGGAGATCAAACCAAGCTTTCATTACATTCTGCCAATATTGCCAATTTACTGCGTGAATCAAATTATGTCGCTCGTCAGGCCAATTCAAACATGATTCGTATTGGGCATGTTGAAGAAGCTCTGGGTAACCAGACAATGAGAGTCAGTCGCTTACAAGACAGTGTGATGGAAACGTTTGTAAATGGCACGACCTTACTACGAACAGAAGGTTCAGCAGTGGGGCAGGTAAATGCTTTATCGGTGTTAAGTACGAGCGACCATATGTTTGGTGCACCAAATCGAATTACCGCAACAACTTGCTATGGTGATGGTGAAGTTATCGATATTGAAAGGAGCGTCGACCTTGGTGGTAGTATTCACTCAAAAGGGGTGATGATTCTATCGGCTTACTTGTCTTCTGTATTTGGTAAAACAGCCCGAGTTCCTTTAACGACAACCATTACTTTTGAACAATCCTATGGTGGTGTTGATGGTGACAGCGCCAGTATGGCTGAGTTTTGTGCTGTTGTATCGGCTTTCTCTAGACAGCCAAATAGACAAGATATTGCGATCACAGGTTCAATGAATCAGTTTGGTGAGGCTCAGCCTATTGGTGGTGTGAATGAGAAAATAGAAGGTTTTTATGATGTATGTATGATCAAAGGGCGTCATGAAACGCAAGGAGTCATTATTCCCCGTTCTAATGTGCATAACTTAATGTTACGTCCGGATATTGTTAAAGCAGTTGAAAAGGGTGACTTTCATATTTGGGCAATTGATCATGTGACTGAAGCGGTCGAGTTGTTTACAGGTAAATTGGCTGGCATGGCTACAGATGAAGGTTCTTATCCAATTGACACTATATTTGGCTTAGCTCAAGCAAAATTGAATGCTTTGAGAAAATAACAGGCTGAAATAAAAGTGATATCATTAAAGAGTTTAAAGTTGGCTGCAAAAGCCTAATACAAAAATCTCTAGTTAGTATTGAGCTCTCTGGAGATTTTTTATTTTAATATGAACTCTAACGATTTTTGTTTGTCTGAATATCATGAGTGTCGCTTTGAACATCCCTAACGATTAAGAACTCTATTCTATATGAAGTAAGTTCCCTATTTTTTTGTGATCTGGTGCGCACTTTCTTATGTTATTTCATAATAAAGAGTGTAAAAACTTTGTGTCTGTAAGCGATTATGATCAGCCAAGCTGACAGTCTGTCAGTTTTCTACCTGTTGCTTTACCTATTTTGATAGTCACTTTGAAAATAAAGCCTGTTTATTCAACTTGTTGCGTCATTTTCTAAAATTGTTACCATTTATCTCGTCTTCTTATCAAGCACGATATCATTGTGCTAGAAATGGGAGACTGTCGATAAAACAATGGTATGGAAAACAAAATGAAATTAAAAACTCTAGCAGTAGCAGTGGCTCTTACAGCAGCTGGCTCACAAGCATTCGCAACAGAACTATACAACCAAAATGGTGGCACTCTAGAAATGGGTGGTCGTGCGGAAGCTCGTCTATCTGTTAAAGATGGTGAAGGTGCAGATAAGTCTCGCGTTCGTCTTAACTTCTTAGGTAAGCAAGAAATCAACAGCAACGGTCTATACGGTGTTGGTTTCTGGGAAGGTGAATTCACAGCTGCTGGTGATGAGATTGATAACCGTTACGTTTACGCTGGTATGGGCGGTAAATTCGGTGAGATTACTTACGGTAAAAACGACGGTGCTCTTCAAGTTCTTACTGACTTCACTGATATCATGTCTTACCACGGTGGTAGCCAAGCTATTATTACTGAAGGACTACTTCCACTAGCATACCGTGCTGACAACATGCTTTCGTACAAAGGTCAGTTTGATAACTTAGGTCTAAAAGCAAGCTACCGTTTTGAAGGTCAAGGTAACGAAGAAGGTAACGGCACAGATGGTTACTCACTATCTGGAACTTACGCATTTGCGGACACTGGCTTTGAAGTTGGTGCTGGTTACGCAGATCAGGAAGACATGGATGAGTACATGATTGTAGCAGGTTACACAATCGGTAACTTCTACATGGCTGGTAACTTTACTGGTGGTGACTTCCAAGATTCAGACTACGAAGCATTTGAACTTGCAGCAGCTTACACAATGAACAAAACTGTATTCTCTGCATCATACAACAATGCTGATGTTGAAAACGACGAAATAGTTGACGCACTGGCAATCGACGTAACTTACTACTTCAAGCCTAACTTCCGTGGCTACGCGTCTTACAACTTCGACCTACTAGACAACGACGATGTAGAAGATCAAGACGAGCTAGCACTAGGTCTACGTTACGACTTCTAAGCTTTAACGACAAAAATCCCCCTTTGTCTTAGTTAAATCAAACCCCTCACTTTTGGTGAGGGGTTTTTACGTATTGTGTATTGGTATAAATACAATCAGGTATGAAGCTAATTCAGCTAAGAGTATGGCAATAGATAATAACTATATAGTGCAAGTATGTTACCCTGTCACACCTATTCTACTATCTTAAGTTTATTTTCTCTCATAGTACTTTATTATAATAAAGCTCGTTTACTTGACTTCAATCGATTTTTTTCAAGGTTAATTATCCCAGGGTTACCTATACGAACAATCCTCAGCATATGTTTTATCCAAATAGGAAGTGCAGGTGATAGGCGATAGTGGATCCATAAACCCTGCCTGGTATCTTTTAGGAAGGTCGTATCCCTAAGCAAAGCTAAATGACGAGAAACTTTAGGCTGGCTTTCTCCCAAAGCAATCTTAAGATCAGTTACGGTTAATTCCTGTTCATCCTCAAGCAACATTAGTATTTTTAAACGTAGAGGGTCGCTCATTAGTTTAAAGAACGCACTAGGATCTAAATGAATATCACGATCTTCATTGTTGATGAGCAAAAATAGATTAATGAGATTAATCAGTTCATCTGCTGTTTTTTGGAAGGGCTCGGTTCCTTCAAGGGGTTTTGGATCCTCTAAATTCCAATGTAGCTGATGAATGTCCTGATCAAAAGGAGAACATTCATTCTTGGCATTATCACAAAGAGAGATAACAAAGTCATATTTATTATCTTCTACATCAGCGAAGTCTTTAGAGCTTAGGTTTTTACTACAAATATTATAATTTTGTAGGATATGGTGAACTCTTGGATCCACTTCGCTTGGCTGAAATCCAGCACTATCTGCGTGGAAGTGTTCCCCTGACATATTATTAAAAAGAGCCTCTGCAAGTTGAGAGCGCGCAGAGTTACCAGTACAAAGAAACAATATACTTTTTTTCATATATTAGACCGCTCTGAATCAATTTTTCGACCAGTATACCCAAATAAATAAGAGATGCGACAAAGAATATTAATCGATAGTTTTATTCACTTTATTGTATTTATAAGGCCATGATCTAAAAATGGGAAACATTGTCGAAATAGTGACTAAACAATAATTATCGACAGTATCATTGGTTTTTATATCAAAGCTCTGAGCAAATCTGGTTACGACCTTTAGCTTTTGCTCTATATAGAGCTTGATCGGCGCGATAAAATGTTCGTTGTGTATTTTCACCTTTTTGATGCAAAGTGACACCGATTGATACGGTGACGTCACGTTCGCCTAAAATAGCGTACCAATTAAATTGGTGGACTTGTACTCGGTAGCATTCAGCGTGCACAGAGGCTTTTGCTAGGTTAGTATTTTCTAAAATGACCAAGAACTCTTCGCCACCAAAACGGATGCAATGGCAGTCAGGAAATTGAAAATAACGAATTAGCTCTTTAGATACTTGTCTAATTACCTTATCACCGATGAGATGACTGAGTTCATCATTAATCGATTTAAAATGATCAATATCAATGACAAGTAAAGCAAATGAACTTTCACTTAACTTTAGCTCTTTGACTTTTAATTCCAACCAGCGTCGATTATGTAGGGAGGTTAATGGGTCAGTCAAGGCATCTTGTTGAAGTTGAGCAACGGCATTTTTATGCTGTTGAGTTGTTTCTTTTAATTCTTTATTTTCTATTTCAGACAAAATTAACTTGAGCTGTAGTTCATAGCGAGTGAGGCGCCTTAACTGTGTTGGACCAAGATCACTGATCGGAATGTTTTTTACAAGTTCAGATTCAATCTGAAATGCTTTTTTTTCATAATGAAGTGCTTGTTTAAAATTGCGTTGAGCTGCACATATTTGGCTTTTGGCATTATAGAAATATTGTGCCACAAGTGGTGAGTCTGCTTTGTTGATTCGTTTTTCAATCGATGCCAAAAGCATGTTGGATAATGGTCTGTGTCCGACTTTACTCAAGCTATAGGAAATCTCAAGTTTAACCATAATGGAAAGCCAATAAGTATGGTGGCTCCCTACGTCATACTGTATCCGGGAAAGAGTCAGTAATGCTTGTTGATAATCTTTTTGGAGTCGATAAAGCTTCGCGCTATAAAGGAGGACTTGACCTGTGAGGTTTTTATCGTTCACCAAGTTACTGAGCTCTTCACATTGATTTAATACAGCAGATGCTTGAGAAAATTGTTTTAAATTAATCATACATGCCAAAATAAACAATTTATATTTTAGTTTCAGTGGTCGATGATTAATCGCATGAGCGATTGTTTCAATTCTTTGGTAATAACGTAGTGCGCGTTGATGATCACCGTAAATTTCACACAGGTTACCCATGCCCAATATTGCAAGCACATAGAACTCAATACTGCCATGCTCGACGGCTAAACTCATGGATGAAGTATATTCTATCAAGGCCTGATTATACTGTCCCAAATCAACTAAACGTTCACTGAGACTGGCTTTGATTGATAGAATATCATCTACATCATTTGGTAATTTGAGTAATTCAAGGGCAAGTCTTAATTCATCTGTACTTTCGATAAGTTGCTTCAGCTTACTTCTGTACTCTGCGCTTATGAAATAACAATGTGCTTTTTCTTTATCTGTCGATGCTATATTTAATTTAATGTGTTGCCATAAAACAATGGCTTCTTCTCCAGTTACGGAAGTGGGATTTAATCCTGCTTCTGTGACTTTTTTAAGCAGTTTTTCCATTTTTCATCACCTCAATGTGACTTTGTTCTAATTGCTCTAAAGTAAGCGGGAAAGTTAAGATGTCTTGCAAATAGAGAGTAGGATTAGGGCCTTTTAATCCACGCCGCTGCCAAGGGTAGAGTTTCAGCATACCACCGATAGTCTTACATAGGGATTCAGCTGCCAAACCTTTCTCAGCAATTAAGACTGCTAATTTTTTTCCACTGAGCCGAGCAATTAAATCATTCGAGGTTGTAAGTGAATGAATCAATTCTGTACATATATCTAAAAAAGCGGGATTGGAATGATGAATCATGATGACAGAGTAATTTGCACCGTTAAGCTTACTTTTAAAAAGGATTAATTGTTCCCACCAATAGGTCTCAGATACGACATTAGTAAATTGCTTTTTGGGATTGTATTCATATTGCAAACGGATGTGGTTGATTAATTTTCTTGCTTGCTGCTCTAACTGACGTTTTGAAGCACGGGTTTTATCAAGATTGACTCGATGGGTTTGTTCTTTAAGCTGTTTGATTGCATATTGGCGATGTTTTTGAAAAGCTTTGTAGGCAAGCTTATATTTACCTTGTTCTTCGGCGACTAGCGATTGCTGAAAACAAATTTGACTTAAGAGTTCACCATTATCAAAGGTAGAAGCAGATTGCTCGGCCATTTGTAATAGCTTTGCAGCGTTTGTAGTATTTTTTCGCAATAATTCTAATCTTGCTCTTGTGATAAAGGAATGTGCTTTCATCCAGACCAAGTCGTGCTCAATCGCCATTTTGTAAGCTTGTTTTGTAACGATTTCCGCCGTATCTAAACGTTTCAGTCCTAGTAAAGCTAGGCCTTTAAAATCTAGGATTTCAGCTTGCCATGTGCAATCGTTATGAGCGATTAAGCATTCTTCTGCACTATCTAGGACGGTAAGCATTTCAAGAAACTTTTCGAGTAAGTAATAGTCCCAAGCTAATAAAATTAGTGCTTTACCTTCTAACCATGGCAGCCTGGAATTATTCGCAACTTTTACAGCGAGTTCATGAGTAGAGGCAGCGAGATTATACTCATTGGTAATACGCCACACATTACCTAAGCCAATTAGAGCTTCAATTTGGATCTCTGTGTTGTCAGATAACGCGGACTTTTCTAGTGCATCAATCCAATATTGCTGAGCGGTGTAATATTTTGCTTTGCCCCAATGGTGTAAAGCAAATAAATGCAAGATTTGAGGTAATAATTCGTCAGTATCTTGTTGATTTTGAAGTTGTAATGCTTCTTCTGCGAATTTCAAGCCTTGTCGGTAGTCCATCTCACACCAATAGGCATGAGACATGATGATCAGTGCTGATATCTCGCCTTCAATAAAAGATCGTTGCTTCGCGCGGTTACGACAGTCTTTGGCTTTTCGAAACACATATTGTGGGTCTGACTTTATTTTGCCCTCAAGGACACTTAGCTCATTTTTGAGCTGAATTTGGCTTTTATCCAACGTCCACATCCATGGTTATCGAACTTGAATTTACACCTAAGGTAAAAAACTGTGTTGAACAATTAGGTGTCGGCTATGTTTAAGCCAGAAGCTGCTTAATGGTCAAAGGTTCTTTAGAAACACCTAATCGCTGTGCTGCTGTTAATCCATTTGTATCTAGCTCGCACAAATTATGCCAAGCTCTGAATATATCTAAAAGAGGCAAAATACTTGCGGGTCTTAATTTGCGACGTGGCTCGTTAATAAAGCTTTCAAACAGTTGTTGAAAGCGATGTTGGTACCCTTGGGCTTGGCTCAAAGTGGCATGTTGAAACCAATCAACGAGATTATCGTCTCTACCTGTAAGGTAACAAATGCCTTTTTGATAATGTATTTGAGGATTGTTTTTCGCTTTAATTTGAGTTGAGATGGCCCATCGATCTCTCCACCAGCTCATATGGACTATATCCACGTTTCCAGACGCCTTCTTCATACACCAACAACCTCCTTCTTCAACATACATTAAATTGATATTACCATTCTTAATTCGAGGTAAAAAAATACTCATTGCAGAAGAGCGTAACAGAGGGTCTTGTGGAAGATAAATGGTCATAGGGTATTCTTCATTACACATACCTATTAGGTGAAGATAATGAGCATATGCGGTGTAAGGAGGGCGAATTAAAGCTCCTTTCGATGGATAGATAAAAGTAGAAAGATCACCGAGTGGGTCTTCGACATTATACCGAGCCAAAATAGTCTGGTATTGTTTGTCGATTTTTTGTTGTAGAGAGTGGCAAAATGATTGATTAAGCTCTTTTGTCTCTGGCTTATATTTTCGGGATACAAAGCGTGATGTTTCATCATAGGGGGTGTGATCAGAATTTTCGTTTGCTTCTTCTGTCGGTGAATAGTTAGTGTGCTGGCATAAGATATAACCGGAATGTGCGTCTCCTGAAACAATCCAATATACACCATTGTGACTTCCTGGCTGAAGTGGCAAATAATGTGAGGATAATTCATAATTTTGTGCGTGTTTCTGCCAGCGTACATCGATAACTGCAAGCTTTCTACGGCAGCGGCCTGCAATACTATTGAGATTATCATAGAAGGATTTCGGGTTGATCCTTAGTAGGCGGCAGATCTCACGGACGGAGTAGCCTTTAAAAATC
Organism: Vibrio sagamiensis NBRC 104589; assembly: GCF_007990935.1. Classification (GTDB taxonomy): domain Bacteria; phylum Pseudomonadota; class Gammaproteobacteria; order Enterobacterales; family Vibrionaceae; genus Vibrio; species Vibrio sagamiensis. The sequence continues at coordinate 16,254 of NZ_BJXJ01000029.1, read as the reverse complement.
AACCCAACAAGACTCTCATGGAATTGTAAATTCTTGTTGTCTCCTGACCACTTATCAACAAAAGTTCTTTGACATGTCTTGCATTTGTAACGTTGCTTGTCACAACTGTATCCAAAGGCGTGGTAAAGATGTTTATGACTTAAACAAGAAACACCAAAGTTAACACAGTTGCTATTTTTACAGGCTGGTAGCTCATCGTGATGTGTTGTTTTAAGACGATGATATTCATGCAAAACATCAAGATTATTTAACAGTGGAGGAAAAGATCCACAACTACGGCACACCATATTAAGCCGTTTAGGATTTGTTTGTTGTAAAATATAACGTTTGGGCTCGCTAACACCAAAATTCTCACAGGATAATGTTTTACAAAAGTTGAGTTGTAACCCATTTGCGTCAGGTGGAAGCTGATTATTTGACACAATTACCCTCCATGGCGCAGTAATATGAACAATCCGTGCGAAACAGACTGTGTGATAGTGTATCTACAAACGCTCAAACTGCGTTGAACGGAGCAGTAATTAAATATTAGCAGCCGTTTCCAGAGCGATATTCATCAATTCATGTACATAAATACTGCTCGATGGTATTCCTATGCCGTGTCCCATCACCGACGCTTCTTTTTCATTATAAATGCCAGTATATCCGAACATATTGCGCACATCGCACACTAATTTTGCATCATCAAGAAAAGTTTCAGCAATGAACTTTGCACGCAAAGGGTCTCCCAGCATAAGTACAGTTTCAGCGAAATCACCTAACTGTGCATTGATATGTGGGGTAGGCATAGTAGCTCTCCAATATTATGTTAACGAAAACTGTTGAGTCTATGTATTTACAATAGGCCAATGTTAAAGGGTGTTCCAGAATTATCGTGAGATTTATCTCACAGAAACTTGTTGTTTTTAAATAAATATTCGAATTGTTAACTCAATATGTTGAAGATAAATAACCATATCATTTAAGTAATTTAAAAGTACAACTTTTAGAGAAATGTCATTAGTTGGATGAACGAGTGATCTCTCTTAAACATAACTTTATATAAACTTGAGTTCTTAAGTAAATAAGTTATACACTTTTTTTTATTGTATAATCATAAATTGTCTGCTATATATTATACAATAATTTTTTTTGTACAAGGTGTGTCGTTATGCAATCTGCTATTAAAGTCGGTATCAGTGCTTGCGTATTAGGTGAACGCGTTCGTTTCGATTCAGGTCATAAAATTAGTAATTTTGTGACTAAGGACCTCACGGAGTATTTTGACTTTGTCTCCGTATGTCCCGAAGTGGCTATTGGTATGCCAGTCCCGCGCCCGACAATTCGCTTAGTGAACAACGATGAAAAATTAACCTTAGTTGAAACCAAAGATCCAAGCAAAGATCATACAAGTGATATGATTGCTTATTCTGAAAATAAAACGTCAGAGCTTGAGAGCGAGCAGCTGTGTGGTTACATTGTTTGTGCAAAATCACCGACTTGTGGGATGGAACGAGTTAAGGTGTACAGCAAAAATAGTGCGGCAAAAGAAGGGGTAGGGCTGTATACAAAAGTACTTATGGAGAAAATGCCTTGGCTTCCTATTGAAGAAGATGGTCGCTTAAATGATCCAGTACTAAAAGAAAACTTTATTACCCGTATATACTGTCTTCATGATTTCTATCAGTCAATGGGTAGTGAGCCTTCTCGTAGCAAGATCATTGACTTTCACTCACGTTATAAATTGACATTAATGGCACATCACCCAGAGTCTTACCGTTCTTTAGGTCGATTGGTTGCCAATGTAGCGAAATACGATCTAAACACGTTTTACAGTCAATACCGACTTGGTCTGATGTCGGCACTCAAAAACCGTGCTAGTAGAAAAAATAACACTAATGTTTTAATGCATTTGCAGGGCTACTTTAAACGCTCTTTAACACCTGCCGAAAAAGCGGAACTTGCGAATGTTATTAGTGAATACCGAACTGGTATTTTGCCGTTGCTCGCACCATTAACGCTTATAAAACACTATTTAAGTGCCTATCCAGATGTTTACCTGCAAAAGCAGAAATATTTAGAACCTTACCCACAGGAAATGAGACTTCGTTATGGTTTGTAGCCAAGAAAAAAGTTTGTATGCAATTCGGGATGTATCAGAGATAACGGGAATCAAACCCGTTACTCTGAGAGCTTGGCAAAGACGCTATAATTTAATTCAACCACAAAGAACAGAAAAAGGGCATCGTTTATATAGCCAGGAAGATATTGATATTATCACTGAAATTCAAAGCTGGTTATTGAAAGGTGTTGCGATTGGTAAAGTGAAAGGTTTACTAGGGAGCAAGCCAAATTCTGACGAAACATTTGATACCCCTCAATTAGCAGAAGTGAGGGAACTACTAGATGCGTTGTCTAAATTGAATCGAGGCAAAGTTGAAACGACACTCGCACAATTAATGAAAGAATACCCACTAGAGATTATTGTTGGTAAGTTAATCAACCCGACGATTGAGGCTCTAGAGCGAGTTAAATCTTCTTTACGCTCATTACAAATAGGATTATTAGAATCTTGCTTAATGACTCGTTTGTTATTGATCATTGATGCCGAGAATAAAGCGGCATCTAAAGGAAAATGCTTATTAGTTAGTTTTGAAAAAACTCGCCCAACTGAAAGCTGGTTGCAGGCTGCAACATTATGCGAACAAGGCTATCATGTCACATTAATTGATCGTGTTGATGATGTTGCTGGTCTTCTTGAGCATCCTGTTCTTGAGCAGTACAAAACTATTTTCTTTTTCTCAAATAAAGCGCTTTTGCAAAAACAAGTAGAAGTGATTAAGACATTGCGCACTCAATATTCACAGCAAGTGAATGTGTCAGAAGTTATTGAAAAAGTGCATAGCCTGTAAAGGTATGCAGAATAGAAAAGATTTCTGTTCTCACGTTGATTAGCTTCTGATGAAAAGGATATAAAAATGATAGTGGTTTGGTTTCGACGTGATCTCAGAACTCTGGATCATATGGCTTTGAAGGCTGCTCTTGATACTGGCTTACCCGTTATCGCATGCTTCATAGCAACGCCAAAACAATGGCATTCTCACAACATGTCAGCAATCCAAGCTGATTTGGTTGCTCGTCGCTTAGGATACCTAGAGCAGGAGCTTTTGGAATTAAATATTCCATTGCTTTATCGAGAAGTGGCCGATTTCAAGGCTGTTCCAGATCTTATGATGCGTTGGACGAGCATGTTAGAAGCAACAAAAGTGATAGCCGTTAAGCATTACGAAGTTAACGAACAAGCCTTGGATCAAAATGTAGCAAAGGCTCTGTCATCATGTGGAGTAAGTTTAGACTTGGTGGAAGATATATGCATTCAACCGCCAAAGAGCATCCTCAACAAAAAAGGAGAGTACTTTAAAGTATTTACACCTTTTAAGCGTGCTTGGTTAAAATCTTTAGTCCTATCTCCGATTTATCAACCGACTGTTCAAGCACCACTGAATCAGAATATTCTATCTACCCTCAAAGATGAACAATATCATCCAGGTGCTGTTTTTACTTACTCGCGCGAATCAAGCGACGCTTGGAAAGCATCTACATCTGATATTATCGGGCAACTAAGATCATTTGTTTGGAAGCGAAGTGATGCATACCAAGTACAACGAGACTTTCCTGCTATTGAGGGAACAAGCCAACTTTCTCCTTATTTAGCCATTGGTGCTTTATCTGCAAGACAGTGCCTTGCGCGGTTGTGTGAAGGGGTATCCCCAGAAGAGTTAAACGTTGGCAAAGCAACTTGGTTAAGTGAAATTATTTGGCGTGAATTTTATCAGCACTTACTTGTGTTTGAACCGAGACTTGTTAAGGGAGAAGGGTTTATTCCTTGGGAAAGTCGTATTCAATGGTCTTATGATAAAGAGGCGTTTGCACGTTGGAAAAAAGGAACTACGGGGTATCCGATTGTTGATGCTGCTATGCGCCAGCTAGATCAGATGGGTTGGATGCATAACCGTTTACGTATGATTGTCGCCAGCTTTTTAACCAAAGATTTACACATTGACTGGCGTTGGGGTGAACAGTATTTCATGACTAAACTGGTGGATGGTGATTTTGCAGCAAACAACGGTGGTTGGCAGTGGTCTGCTTCGACGGGGTGTGATGGCCAACCATACTTTCGAATATTCAATCCTATTAATCAAGGAGAAAAATTTGATCCCGATGGTCAGTTTGTTCGCAAATGGGTCCCTGAAATACAAAGTGTGCCGAATAAATTCATTCATACCCCTTGGCTTTGGAGTGGCTTTACGGGACTGGATTATTTTAAGCCAATGGTTGATCATAAGGCAGAAAGAGAGATAACCTTACGGTTGTTTAAAAATGCCAAGGAATAAAGAAAGATGCCCAGCCAGCTGCGTCTAAACAAATATGTAAAACGAACACTTTTATCCCTATCGTTGTCTTTAGTAAGTGGTTTATCCTTTTCCAAGATATATGAACTACCTAACGATGGTACTAGAGTCATAGGCCGCATGGGAAATCATGTGGTTCAACATGGCGAAACTATGGCGAATATCGCCAAGCAATATGATGTAGGCATGCTGGCATTGATGGCGGCAAATAAAGGCGTAGATCCTTTCCTACCTGCAGAAGGGCATGTATTAACTGTCCCTACGCAGTTGATCTTACCTGATGTAGAACATAAAGGCATTGTTATTAACTTAGCTGAATTAAGGCTCTATTATTTTCCGCCAAAATCAAAAGTTGTACATATTTTTCCAGTTGGTATAGGTCGAATTGGTAGAGATACGCCCGAAATGACTACCAGTATCAGCCAAAAAAGACCAAATCCAACTTGGACACCTCCTTCCTCAATTAGGGCAGAATATAGGGCTAAAGGCGTTGAATTACCTGCTGTTGTTCCCTCTGGCCCTGAAAACCCTTTAGGTATGTTCGCCTTGAGGTTAGCCTTTGGTAACGGTGAATATTTGATCCACGGTACGAATAAAGATTTTGGTATTGGCATGCGCGTAAGCTCAGGTTGCATTCGAATGAACCCTGAAGATATAGAATGGTTATTTTCAAAAGTACGTCGTGGCGAAAAAGTTAAAATTATTAACAATCCTGTAAAAATTACCTTAGAACCTGATCGGAGTGTATTTGTTGAAGCTCATGAACCATTGACTCGTAGCAACGGAGAGAAAGATCACTTGCAAGTTCCACTGGAACTTGATTGGTGGTTGAAAGAATTTGGCATAACAAATGTGAAGGTTAAAGCAGTATTAGCAGCTCAAAATGGTATACCAGTAGAGATTACCTCCTTTTAACTACCTAAATATCCCTTTTCATGCTGTCGGTAAGCGATATAGTGGAGCTTACCGCAGCACAAACAACCCGATAAATAGCATTTGATATCCAAGAAGCAAAACTTTAAAGAAATAACAGTTTTATTAATAAAATATACTGCAAATAACAGAATCCAGTTAATAGAGTTTTTAATTTTAAAAATAATATTACTCTGGTTGTGTTTATTATCATCAATAATAATCTTATAACAACCGGAAAAACGAATCATGACATTTTAAATGTCATTATTGTAATTTAATTTAATCTTTTACTTGATGTAAATCAAATTTTCACCTTATTTATGATAGTTATATTATATATTGGGTGATATTGATTTTTTTTACCAATACAATTAATCCGCTTGCTATTAATAAATGCTTTCTAACGAAATTATTTATTGTGAATCAAAGATATTTGGATTAGCGCCCATTGAACAAGATAAAATCTTTGTTATTTTTAATGATTCATTAACTCTGACTATTGGCAAAACATTCTTGATGGCAATATACAATCGTTACAATCTGTATGACTGATATAAAATTCTCATTTATCAATAATTGTTATATCTAACCAAAACATCTCTGGCTTGGATATTTTCCATACCATTAATATGAACTGTATATTTCTCAACACTAAGGGGTTTGACCGAAATTTAACCGATTGGAATGCTCAACGTGTTGTAAATCATAATGATTTCGCCAAAGGTAGTGGTTTGTCTCAAGATAGTCTCCGAACTTTCTTTCAATAAGATCTACTTCAATCTTAGGAAAATAAGATGAAAAAAATAATTACACCATTTATTTTTGGTGCAGCTTCATTCATCAGTAATAACGCATTTTCTGCTGATATATTTGTCAATTGTTTAGATAAGCCAGTGAACTCTGTAGTGCTTAAAAATGATCACGTTTATGTAGTGGTTGATAATGCTCTTGTTAAAAATAAGGCGATGTTAGATTATCTTCAGCGAGGTAAAATCCGTTTTTGTACCTCACAAGTAACAGATATGAGTTTTGTATTTAAGGGCCGCGAATTGTTTAATGCTGATATTAGTGATTGGGATACCTCTAATGTTACGACAATGCGTTATATGTTTCACAAAGCAAAAGCATTTAATCAAAATATTGCTTATTGGGATACATCAAAGGTTACTTCAATGCATTTTATGTTTGATGAGGCTAGTGCGTTTAATCAAGATATCGGTTATTGGGATACGTCGAGTGTGACGGATATGAGTTTTATCTTCAGTAAAGCTCAAATATTTAATCAAAACTTAGGTCATTGGGATACCTCTAATGTTAGAACAATGGCTGGAATGTTTCAAAATGCTATCGCGTTTAACCAAGATATTGGGTACTGGGATACATCAAAAGTAACTGATATGTATAAGATGTTTGAAGGCGCTAGAGCTTTCGATCAAGACATCGGGAGCTGGGATACTGCAAATGTTACTTTAATGAGTTATATGTTCAGAAATACTGATAACTTTGATCAAAACCTTGCTTCATGGGATACCTCTAAAGTAACAAATATGGATTTTATGTTTTATCGCGCCACAGTTTTCAATCAAGATATAGGAAATTGGGATACATCGAAAGTAACTGATATGAAAGCAATGTTTCTTGATGCTTATTCGTTTAACCAATTTATTGGGTATTGGGACACATCGAAAGTAATTGATATGAGTTTTATGTTTGCAAAAACTTATGCTTTTAATCAAGATATAAGTCAATGGAACACGTCAAGTGTCAAAAACATGATATGGATGTTTAGAGACGCAAAGATGTTTGATCAAGATATAAGTGATTGGGATACATCGAACGCCGCTACGATGGAAGGTATGTTCAAAGGGGCTGAAAATTTTAGCCAGAACTTAACCAAATGGGATGTCAATAAAGTAACTCACTATGCAAACTTTTCAAGCGACAGCGCTTTAATTAAAGAGCAAATTCCGTATTTTTTAGATTAATAGATCTTAAAAAAAATTAGCCGGTTTGACTCAGTACAGGTTTTTGTGTTTATTTTAGGCTTATTTATTATTGAGTCAGAGCATAAATCTAAAGTGTGGAGTTAGTATTATTTTGGTTTGAATAACCTTATAGTATCGTTTTTATCAGCTATTTGCTGCTTTAGTTTATTTAAAAGATTTTGAAAGGATTGAGAGACTAAGTTGGTTTAAAAAGGAGTTTAATTGTGACATTACACGTAAAGCTGATCGTGAGAGTTACTGTACATGCTACTTTGGGAAAGTCACTGTAAAAGCCAAACTCTGTTCGATGAAAAAGTGCCGCTAGCTGCAATGGCATATGGGGACTTCAATCTAATAAGAACAGCTATGGTGTGGTACACCAGAGACTTCAGGTTGTACTTAAATTTAAGCTAACTTAGAGGCTTTGTATAACCACATATCTTTGGCCTCATTCTTACCCTATTCATTGGTAATTCGGCGAAAAATGCTTGATAGTGTTCCTTTCAGGTTGATGGAGTGCACTGGAGTCGCTCGGTAGTTTTGGGAAGGAAAACGAACGATGGCCCGCGGAGTAGTGGCAATTCTTATAAGACTGAACTTTGAGCAAAGTTGTTGGCTTGAGGTGTATATTCTAAATATGATTAGACAAAAATGGCGACATAAAATATGTCGCCATTTTATTGCCATTTATCATATAAACCTTAATTAAGTTACTGATTTATAATGGCTATTATGATAAGTTTTTCTTACTTAGTGTAAGATTGAGCGATGTTATCGATACGATCGTTAGCGCGCTCAGCTTCTTCTTGTGCTGCCATTGCTGCTGCACCTGATTTTTGTACATCAGATTGAAGAGATTGAACGTTTTGGCTTAGCTCGCTTACCTGGTTGCTTAGTTCGTTTAGTTTAGACGTTGTTGCATCGTCAGAAGATGCACAACCCGCTAAAAGAAAAACAGAAGTAGCTGCTGCTGCAATCAATGTTTTGTTCATATATAAATTCCTTACTTTGAGTGAAAGTTCTACACAGTGAGAAAAATTCTCACATAAGTAGAGCGAGTATAGAACGAATCTATCAGTATATGATGTAGCAAAAGTAAAAAAAAACCAAGTATTTCATAGAGAACCATATACAGGTGCTGAATCATTTAGACAGATTTTATAATTCTGCCTTCTTTTAACAGTATCTGGTATGATAAGACCAATATCTCTACATCTTTACTATCAATGAGTTAGAATGAAGTGATGGCAGATTAAGCGTAAATGAAAGAAGATTCTTTTTTCTAATACAATTTAGTTTGTGTGATCTCTATCTATACTCCTAGGGTTTGCGTTATGATAGCGCGCTTTTATTTTGTGCTGTACTAGAAGTCTGTTGAGTATTCTAAATGATAATAACGATGGGTTTTTAAACCATTATTGTGCTCTAGTTTACTTGGAAGGCCGACAGTCTCTAGAATGAAAAACGATATTAACAGCACTCAGACACCGATTATTAATTGGAGAATACTTTGCAATTTAAAGATCTAGGCCTAGACAACCGATTGTTGAAGAACCTAAAACATTACGATTTCAAAAAAGCGACTGACATACAGCAACAGGCAATTCCTGTGGCTATTGCAGGCAAGGATCTACTGGCATCTTCTAAAACAGGTTCAGGCAAGACTTTGGCTTTTGTATTACCTATACTTCATAAATCTCTCAAGACCAAGTCATTTTCAGCTAAAGACCCAAGAGCTGTGATTCTTGCCCCAACACGAGAGCTAGCGAAACAGGTATATGGTGAATTGCGTTCTATGTTAATGGGACTATCTTATGAAGCGGCTTTGATTCTTGGCGGTGAAAACTTTAATGACCAAGTAAAAGCATTACGTCGATACCCTAAATTTATTGTCGCAACCCCAGGACGCTTGGCTGACCATTTAGAGCACCGTTCTCTTTTCCTTGATGGTTTGGATACATTAGTGCTTGATGAAGCGGATCGCATGCTTGATTTAGGTTTTGCTCCTGAACTACGTAAAATTCATAAAGCTGCTAAACATCGTCGTCGTCAAACTCTGATGTTTTCAGCAACGTTGGATCATGCAGAGGTTAATGGTATTGCGTCTGAAATGCTTAATGCGCCTAAGCGTATTGCGGTTGGTGTTTCTAGCGAAGAACATCAAGATATTACTCAAACGTTTTATCTATGTGATCACTTAGATCATAAAGAAGCGGTTTTGGATCGTGTGCTTGAAGAAGCCGAGTATCGTCAAGTGATTATCTTTACGGCGACCCGAGATGATACAGAGCGCCTAACTGCCAAGCTTAATGAGAAAAAGCTCAAGGCAATTGCTCTGAGTGGCAATTTAAATCAGACTCAACGCAATACCATCATGAGTCAATTTGAACGTGCTGTGTTTAAAATATTGGTGACAACAGATGTTGCATCTCGTGGTTTAGATATTTCGACAGTGACTCACGTGATCAACTTTGATATGCCAAAGCATACTGAGGAGTATGTCCACCGAGTTGGAAGAACGGGACGAGCCGGTAATAAAGGCGATGCTATTTCATTAGTTGGTCCTAAAGATTGGGACAGTTTTAAACGTGTCGAATCTTATCTGCAGCAAGACCTTAACTTTTCGATACTTGAGGGGTTGAAAGGTAAGTTTAAAGGATTAAAACCGCGTAAACCAGACTTTCGTGGTAAGAAAGCTGCGCCGAATAAAGCCAAAGCTCCGGCGAAAAAAGCAGCGAAGAAGCCAATGAAACGTGACAAAAGCTTTTATCAACATGTGGCAGTAGGTGATAATGTGTTTATCCCTAAAAAGAAGCCTGCTGAGCCAAGTTCAGAAGATTAAAGTCAATGTGACTTGGAACATCAACAAATAATACTACTAAGTCCGAGCATGTTCGGACTTTTTTATCCCTCAAAATAAATCGAGATGCAATCCAGCAACCCTACCGTCAAGCATTTTGAGTTTACTTAGATATAGATGTCATAGAGGTTTCAAACAACTGCAACATAAATGTCACATTCAAATCCTAAAGTGTCTATTGTCCAGTTAAATACAACGGCGTCAATAAGCGCATTAAAGGAAATTGTGATGAAAAAGACAGTAACAGGTGCTCTTGCACTTCTAGGATTAATGGTTGTAAGTTCTGTTTCTGCCAAAGAAACAATCACTGCTGTAGGTTCAAGTAGTGTTACGCCACTGATGGAAGTTTTCTCTGAAACTTACATGAAAACTCATCCAGATGTATTTATAGAAGTACAAGGCCCAGGCTCTTCAGCTGGCGTCAAAGCCGCAAAAAATGGTTCTGCTGACTTAGGTATGTCTTCTCGTAACCTTAAAGAGTCTGAACAAGATCTAATATTGAAAGAAGAGAAAGTAGCCCTTGATGGTATTGCTGTTGTGGTAAACCCGCAAAACAAACTGTCAGGTCTTACTGCTGAGCAAGTCGCTGCAATTTATAAAGGCGAAATAACTAATTGGAAAGATGTGGGTGGTGCTGATAAACCTATCGTCACTATCACTCGTGACACTGCTTCAGGTACTCGTGGTGCATTTGAAGACATCATGTCCTTAAAAATGAAGATAGCGGATAAGAAAGTTTCTGCTATCTCACAACGAGCCCAGGTTGCTAATGGTAATGGGGCATTGAAAACAATGGTAGCTTCTAACCCATACGCTATTGGTTACATCTCTCTAGGCACCGTAGATAAATCCGTTCTAGCTTTGCCTATCGATGGTGTTCAAGCATCGGTTGATAATGTTAAGAATGGTTCCTACAAAGTCGCTCGCCCATTTCTTGTCTTGTACAAAGATGGCCAACCTTCTGCTCAAGCCCAACAATTCTTAGATTGGATGTTGACTAAAGAAGCTCAAGCGCTTGTAGAGAAAAATGGCTATATTGCAATTAACTAATCTTGTTTGATTGACTCTTTGCTCAGTCTACATTTTCGGGCTGGGCCTATTTATCGATTGTGTTCAAAGGTATTACTGAGAACCGTGAGATTTTTAAATGACCATCGCAACAGACAGTAAAAAATTTATTACCACTGAGACAATCTCTCTTCCTAAATCCGGTTTGCGCACAAAGCGTCGAGTTGATTGGAAAGAGCGAATTTTTCACGGTTTGTTTTTAACAAGTGCCGTCATCGGTATTTTATCGCTAGCTATTATTGCTTATTTTATTATTAAAGAGAGTGTTCCAGCTTTCCAAGAAGTTGGAGTTTCTGGCATTGTATTAGGCAAACACTGGCTACCACCAGCATTATATGGTGTTGCAACAATGATTGTTGCTTCTGTTGCCTCAACGGCAGGAGCAGTTATTGTTGGTGTACCTATCGGAGTGTTAACCGCGATCTTTATTGCAGAAATTGCCCCTAAGCGATTAGCGAATATCATTCGTCCAGCGGTTGAACTGCTTGCTGGGATTCCTTCGGTAGTTTATGGCTTTTTTGGACTCGTGATCATTGTGCCACTGATTCAAAATGTCTTTGATGTTCCTGCTGGTAATACTATTTTAGCTGGCATCATCGTCTTAGGTATTATGATCCTGCCGACGGTGATTACCGTTTCTGAAACGTCTATTCGAGCAGTACCCAAAACCTACAAAGAAGGTTCGTTAGCTCTTGGAGCATCAAAGGTATATACGATCTTCAAATTACTCGTTCCTGCTGCCCGTTCAGGCATTATGACGGGTGTGATCTTAGGTATTGGCAGAGCATTAGGTGAAACGATGGCCATTATTATGGTGATGGGGAATGCGCCTGCGATGCCAGAAGGGATTTTGGATTCAGCTCGGACTTTAACAGCAAATATTGCGATTGAAATGTCTTACGCAAGCGGTGTGCATGCCAATGCGCTTTACGCGACAGGTGTGGTCCTTTTAGTGTTTATCATGACGTTAAATGCGCTACTTCTTTACTTTAATCGAGAAAAAGCAAAATAGACACTGCACAAAATAGAGGCAAATATGAATCGCGTAAAATTAAAGCAAACTCGCCAGCGTAAAGACAAAATTTGTCACGCTTTGGTCTGGGCCTCAGCCGGCCTAACTGTGGGCTTTCTATTCTGGATTATGTGGTACATTCTATCGAATGGTTTACAACACGTGGATTGGAAGTTCATCACTGATAATTATACTCGCACTGGAGATGAGCATGGCATCTTCCCGATGATTGTCTCGACAATTTACATGGTCATCGCGTCCATTTCTGTAGCAGCCCCAATCGGCATTATGACTGCAATCTATTTAACTGAATATGCTAAAGTCGGCAGTCGATTGGTTAAAGTGATTCGATTTTGTACGGAATCCCTCGCGGGTATACCCTCTATCATCTTTGGTCTTTTTGGTATGACATTTTTTGTCGCCATACTGGGATTGGGTTTTTCTATTTTATCAGGGGCGCTGACATTAAGTATCCTTATCCTTCCTGTCATTATTCGTACAACAGAAGAAGCGCTAATGGCGGTGCCACAGACTTTTCGTGAGGGCTCGTATGGGCTTGGCGCATCGAAAACGTACACAATTTGGCGATTGATTCTACCTAGCGCTATACCCGGTATTCTAACTTCTGTCATTTTGAGTATTGGTCGTGTTATCGGAGAGTCGGCCCCTGTTTTTTTAACCGCTGGCATGGTCGCTCGTATTCCGGATTCGCTATTGGATTCGGGGCGAACCTTGACCGTTCACTTATATAAATTGACTACTGAGCTATTTACTATCGATGAATGGAACCAAGCGTATGGGACAGCAACGGTGTTAATTGTTGTCGTTCTCATTATCAATACATTGACGAAGCTGATTGCCCGACGCTTTAATCGTGCAAATTACTAACAAGATAAATAAAACAGCACATTAAGATATAAAATACATTATGAGATATAGAAAAATGAACAAATTTGATATTGAAGGGCTAAATTTATTCTACGGTCAGAACCAAGCGTTAAAATCGATTGATTTGCCGATTCCTGTCCGCCAAGTCACTGCGTTAATCGGTCCATCAGGATGTGGCAAGTCGACACTGTTGCGTTGTTTAAATCGTATGAACGATCTTATCGAGGGCGTTAAGATTACCGGTAAATTAACGATGGATGGTGAAGATATCTACGGTAATATCGATGTTGCTGATTTAAGGATAAAAGTTGGGATGGTGTTCCAAAAGCCGAATCCTTTTCCTATGAGCATTTATGAAAATGTGGCTTATGGATTAAGGGCACAAGGTGTCAAGGATAAAAGGCACATTGATGAAATCGTCGAGCGCTCATTGCGTGGTGCTGCTTTATGGGATGAAGTCAAAGATCGTCTGAAATCGCATGCATTTGGTCTATCAGGAGGTCAGCAGCAACGATTATGTATCGCTCGTACCATTGCAATGGAACCTGATGTGATCTTAATGGATGAGCCGACCTCGGCTCTTGATCCTATTGCAACACATAAAATTGAAGAGTTGATGGAAGAATTAAAAAAAGATTACACTATTGTGATTGTCACTCACTCGATGCAGCAAGCTCGCCGTATATCTGACCGAACGGCATTTTTTCTGATGGGAGAACTGGTTGAACATAATGATACCAATACCATTTTTAGCACCCCACAAGATGATCGTACTCAAGGTTATGTTAACGGTGATTTTGGCTAAGTAAGCACCTAGGCTGTAAGCGTCTCTAAATCGACACCTTCTTATGATGGAAATAAATGAAGTAACCTAGTTTACTTCATTTATTTCCATCATGAGGACGTATGTCAAACCAGCTAACCTCCAAAGAGTGGTCTGCACTCATCCAAAATTATCATCAAAGTGAACTTTCACCCTCGGAGTTTTGCCGTCATCATGACATTGATCTCAAGGCCTTTAAAAGTCAGCAACGTAAATTAAAAGCTGCCTCAGACGAAGACAATCCATTCATCTCTGTCTCTCCACCGACTGCGTAGGAAATTGAGTCCGCTCGGGCTCGACTTCAACAAAATTATTCCTCTTTGCGCCTTGATGTCGGAGCCTGCCAGCTTTATATCCCTGCATCTGTGACCCCTCAATGGTTAGCCCAAGTTATTCGTGAGATCACCCAATGAAGAGACTTATTAAAACCAGCAACATTTATCTTCATATGTAGCGGACTCAGATAAAATCTGTCAATGCTGCCAGTCAGCACTTTGTAAAATGGGTGAAAGCACCAGTGAAAAGTTGGTGTACATCCCCGCTAAACTGTATGTTGAAGTCACAGAAAGGCCGAAATACGTCTGTCGCGAATGCGATAGAAAAGGGGAGAAAAACACCGTGCTGATGGCTGCGCCACCGCCATCGATGATCCCCAAAAGCATTGCTACGCCGTCTCTGTTAGCGCAAATTATCACAAATAAATACCACTACGCGTTGCCTCTTTATCGGCAAGAATCCTTGTTCAAGCAGCATGGCATTAAGCTAAGCCGTAAAACAATGAGCCAGTGGATATTGAAATGTGCAGAAAAGTTGGAGCCGTTAATCGCGTTACTCAAAGAGAACTTACTTGCTCAAGAGGTGCTGTTCGCAGACGAAACCACATTAACAGTTTTGAATGACGAGAGAAAGAAAAGCTACATCTGGTTGTACGGATGCGGTCCAGACCGCGGAGGCGATGCACAATCACCGGGTATCGTCTTGTTCGATTACCAAGGCGAGAGCCGTGGACACCACTGTCCAGCCTCATACTTATCTGATTACGATGGTTACCTCCATGTCGATGGATATGAAGCCTATGAGAAAACCAATGCGAAGCTGGTTGGTTGCTGGGCGCATGCACGACGTAAGTTCGTGGAAGCGGAGCAAAGTCAACCAAAAGGAAAGCAAGTTAAAGGAGGTAAAATCCAATCGGCAATCAACTGGTTCCAGAAACTTTATCGCATCGAACAAGGGATAAAAGGCAAGACACAAGAAGAGCGATATCAGCAGAGGCAGTCACAGACAGAGCCGCTACTGAAGGCGTTCAAAACTTGGTTAGATAAATCGGTCTCCCAAGTTCCACCGAAAAGTAAGCTTGGGGTTGCGATTAATTACAGTCTCAACCAATGGTCAAAGTTGACCCGTGTCGTCGAGGACGGCAGACTCAGTATTGATAATAATCGCGCGGAGCGTTCAGTGCGTCCGTTCACGGTTGGAAGGAACAACTGGCTCTTTAGCAATACTCACAATGGTGCCCGTGCAAGTGCCGTCTTGTACAGCCTCATTGAAACCGCAAAAGCGAACGACTGCGAACCGTATGAATATCTGGAATACTTATTCCGAGAGCTTCCTAAGTTGAAAAGTGGAGATGTTCATCGTCATCTTCTGCCTTGGCATATGCCAAGAAGCGAATAAACATTTTAGTCGTCAATACGAAGAAGTTAATATTCCCCCTTTGGCTAAAAGAGTCATTACTCTTTAAAGGTCTTTGGGTAAGCGTAAAGTTAGACACCGAGCTCTAGAAGGAAGCATAAAAAAGCTCAGTATGGTTATCATACTGAGCTTTTGTATTAGAGATGAGTTTTATCGGCAGGTATGTGATATTAATAACCTAATTTTTAAAAATATTCACATTTTCAAAAAATAGCAAAGATTTTCAATCATAAGATAAATTAACTCAGATTATACTTTCAATTGGTTGTGGCGAGTTACTTAGTAATTGAAAATCCATGAGTCGATTTAAAGCCACTTACTCTTTTTCTTTAGAATTCAGCATGATCAGATAAGAAGTATTTTTAGCAATATCCAACCTAATAACTTTGCAGTTATCCATTATGTTCTCCCGCTAACATTTAGACAAAAACAATCACTTTTTATTCTGGCATATCATGAGTGATGCCGCTGGATGAGGGAAGACCATTACATCAGAACCCAATAAGAGCACACCATTGACCCCATGAATGCCCGCCCCAGATCTGGCATTATTTATGCTTCTTCCTCTTCTTAATGAATAAATAATCCATTTACAGCCTCATTACCCAAAATGGTTGGGA
>NZ_BJXJ01000028.1 GCF_007990935.1 Vibrio sagamiensis NBRC 104589 | reverse complement strand
TCGCCAGGCTTTTAATTTAAAAAAGCCCACTCTGATGAGTGGGCTTTTTTGCATCTAAAGGGCATAACCTAGCATGTTGTTATCCCTTCTGACATACCCTAGCTTATTCGTGTGAATAGCATGACTCGAGGGTTTGAACTCGCCTAGCTTTTAAAGTCGAATTGTGTAGAGTTGCAATCGGCTAGATTTTGAGTGTTATCGAAGCCTCTAATTGTTCATACAGAGACGACGGTCTTTCTTTTATTTCCGTAGATTGAATTATAAAAGTGCGCATTAAAGTCACTGTTATTAGATGGTACGATACCAAACCTCTGAGTATATATTGCTTTGCCTTTTGACATTTAATGTCGGTCTTTTTTAGAGAGATTAAAATACGAGCTGTATGCCTTTTTAAGGGCTAAGGATGATCATACAATGGTCTTATACTTTCTTGATATCATGGCGCTCTCAGTCCTTTGTGGCGAGTCTAGGCGTCATTTTTCTCCTTGACTGACGATACTTTTTATCTAGTTTAATGCAATGTGCTTGATGCAGAATTGAGGTCATGATTTTAAGAGCAAAGTAATAAAAAGGGGTGAGTCATTGCCGACTCACCCCTTTTTACAAAGATACGTTATAAATCTATTAGTTCATGCCGTATTTTTTAAGCTTTTTGCGAAGAGTACCGCGGTTGATACCCATCATTGTTGCTGCGCGAGTTTGGTTGCCGCGAGTGTATTGCATAATGGTATCTAGTAGTGGTTGTTCAACTTCAGCTAGAACTAATTCATATAGTTCTGTTACTTCCTGACCGTTTAATTGGGCTAGGTAGTTTTTAAGAGACGCTTTAACAGAGTCACGTAAAGGTTTTTGCGTAATCTGGTCTTGTGACGTTACTGTAGTTACTGTTAATGCTTCTGAAGTCAGATTTTGTTCGAACATATTCGGTCTAGCTCTTCTCTTAATTATGATGCAACGTTATCAAAATAACCTTCTAACGCCTCAAGTTGCAATTCTGCTGCGTCGATAGCGTTGAAGGTACGGCGAAACTCACTTGCTTGCTCATGTTCTTTTAGGTACCAGCCTACGTGCTTACGCGCGATTCGCGGGCCTAAGAACTCACCATAGAAGTCATGTAGAGCATTAACATGACCAAGCATAATGGCTTTCACTTCCTCACTAGGAAGTTCACCCATTGTGGTGCCGTTTTCCAAATAGTGATGGATTTCCTGAAAAATCCAAGGACGGCCTTGGGCAGGGCGTCCAATCATTAAAGCATCAGCACCGGTGTACTCCAGTACAAACTTTGCTTTTTCCGGGCTATCGATATCACCGTTTGCGATAACCGGAATGGATATAGCTTGTTTCACTGCTTTAATGCTGTCGTATTCGGCCTCACCTTTGTACATACACGCTTTTGTTCTGCCGTGGAGAGCAAGAGCTTGTATGCCGCAGCTTTCGGCTAATTTAGCGATTTGGACACAGTTTTTGTTGTCTGTATCCCAACCTGTCCGGGTTTTTAACGTCACAGGTACGTCTACTGCTTTTACTACCGCAGTCAAAATCTGTTCGATAATGTCTGGATATTGAAGTAAGGCAGAACCGGCAAGCTTTTTATTCACTTTCTTTGCTGGGCAACCCATGTTGATATCGATGATTTGTGCACCGTTTTCAACACTAAACTGAGCTGCATCAGCCATAAGCTGTGGATCGGCACCTGCAATTTGTACAGAGCGAATGCCCGATTCACCTTCATGTACCATGCGTTGTTTCGATTTTGACGTTCCCCACAGTTTCGGGTTGGCAGACATCATTTCACTGACTGCCATACCGGCACCATAACGAAGACACAACTCGCGAAACGGTCTATCCGTTACACCAGCCATTGGGGCTACGATTAGATTGTTTTTAAGTTGATAGTTTCCGATTTTCAAAACGTCATCACAGTTCTGTTCCAGCAAGGGCGCGCATTTTACGCATTTTTTCACTGTGTGAAAAGACTAATATTTGAGCATTTACAAATTGTTTGTGAAATTGCATAAAATTCAGTCAATTAAATTTTAAAATCGTAATCATTTTTGCTTCTTGCCAGAGATACGACACCACTCGTTTTGTTCGATAATTGGGTCGATATCAAGATCATCACGATAGTAGTTCGCTACGTCTTCGGCTTGAGTATCTAATACGCCTGACATCGCTAACTCACCACCAGGTTTCACTAAGCTTTTAATGACAGGAGCGAGCTCTCTTAATGGGCCAGCAAGGATATTGGCAACGACGACGTCTGCCACTAGGCCTTGAGGCTGATTCTGAGGAAGATAGACTTCTAATTTATCTGCGACGCCATTGCGCTGTGCGTTATCCAAAGAAGCTTGTAGAGCTTGTGGATCGATATCAACCCCGATCACCTGTTGTGCCCCTAGTTTGATGGCAGCAATGGCGAGAATGCCAGAACCACAGCCAAAGTCGATAACCGTCTTTCCTGATAGGTCAAGGCTCTCTAGCCATTCAAGACATAATGCTGTTGTTGGGTGAGTACCTGTGCCAAAAGCAAGGCCAGGGTCAAGCATAACATTGACTGCTTGTGGATCGGGTACTTCACGCCAACTTGGGCAAATCCATAGACGTTCGCCAAATTTCATTGGGTGGAAGTTCTCCATCCATTCACGTTCCCAGTCTTTATCTTCGAGCTGTTCAACTTTGTAGGCAAAGTCACTCGCGAGAAGTTGGCTTGCTTTAATTTGACTAACAATAAAGTCAGTATCCGCTTCAGCATCATACAGTGCCAGAATATCAGTATCGCCCCACAAACGAGTTTCACCAGGGAGAGGTTCGAATACTGGAGTGTCTTGTGCATCTAGAAATGTCACAGATAACGCACCTGTCTCTTCCATTAGCATGTCGCCGATTTGTTCAGCGTTCTCATTGGTCGCGTTAAGTTTGATTTGAATCCAAGGCATGTATTTATTCGCTTTTTTGGTTAGCTATGGTTAAGGAGGCCGATTCTAACAGTTCTTGTAGATCTGTTGAAGTATATTGGTTGATTTTTAAACGACTAAGTAAGCGCAGAAAGATTATAAAAATGCGTTATGTTCAAGGTGCTCGTCTTAAAGAACACCTTGGATCATGCAAAGGAGGGCATACGAAATAATGAGAACTAAAGCACTAGATGGCTTTTATTGGTCTTTCGTTAGGTTTGTAATAACTGCCGAGTAAAAATGTAATTAAGCCAATAATCATAGTCGGTACAATTGCGTGTATACCGCCAAGGTTGGGTTTAAACCAAACCAAACAAAGGTAGCAGGTCAGTCCAACACTCATAGAAGCTAAAGCCCCAATCGCGGAGGCTTTTCTCCAATAGAGCCCCATAATAAGTGGCCATAAAAATACCGCTTGCATTCCACCTAATGCGACTAGGTTGAGCCAGATGATCATTTCAGGAGGATTCAATGCAGCAAAAAAGACGAGAATAGAAAATATCACGGAAATCCATATCGAAAGCTTCGACAGCTTTCGGTTGGCATTCGTTTCTGCAGTCATTTTAGGATTAAGGTAGTTAATATATAAATCCTTGAGTAGTGTCGCGGATGCTTGAATGAGCTGTGAATCAATCGTTGACATGATCGCTGCCATTGGGCCTGCTAAAAAGAGACCTGCAACGATAGGAGATAGTACGGTTATCATAAGTGTTGGCATAATTTGGTCCGGGCTTGCTATGTCTGGCACGATGGCACGACCTAACGCCCCTGCGAGGTGCATGCCAAACATAAGGAAGGCAACCATGATCGTACTGATCACCATACCACGATGTAATGATGCACTGGATTGGTAAGAGATACACCTCACGGCTGCATGAGGGAGACCAATGACCCCAAAACAGACTAATATCCAAAAACTCAACATCATAGGTTGGTTGAGAAACTGGTTTGGTCCGTAAGGTGAAATAAGCGCTGGATCAATGGTATGTAGTCCTTGGATCAATTCACCGACACTTCCACCTGCTTGAACGATCCCATATAGTAAAGCGACAGTGCCAATGATCATCATGATCCCTTGTAATGTGTCGGTCATTACTACGGCTCTGAAGCCACCAATAGTGGTATATAAACCAACAGTCAGTGAGAAAATCATCAGACCTTGAGTGTATGAAAGTCCAGTCACTGTTTGTAATAACCTTGCTCCACCAATAAATTGCACGACCATGGTGGCGAAGAAAGCCAATAATAACGCTAATGAAGCGAAGATCACCACGGCACGGTTTTGGTAACGAGCATAGAGCATATCGTTAAGGGTGATCGCGTTATGTCGTCTTGCCTCAATAGCAAATTTTTTGCCGAGTACACCGAGGGTTAACCAAGCTGCAGGTAATTGTATCATCGCAAGTAATACCCAACCCAATCCCATTTGATAGGCGGCTCCTGGTCCACCAATAAATGAACTGGCACTGGCATAAGTTGCTGCGAGTGTCATGGCAAGCACGAAGCCTCCCATACTGCGATTACCGATTAAATGTTCAGTTAAAAAATCGTTGCTCTTTTTTTTATGACGTCTCGAGTACAAAGCCAATGCAAACACTGCAAAAAGATAGAGGGCTAGAGGGAGCAGTAGCTCAGTGTTCATTATCATCCTCCGTAATATCGAGAGGCATATCTTGAAAAAGGTAGCGCACCATCAGGGCACATAAGAGGCTGAAAATAAGTGGGCCTAAAATACAGGCAAGTAAAAACCATAGAGGAAATCCAAAGTAGAGTTCTGGTGCTTCTGATGAGTTTGGTTCTGGTGCGATGACGTAGGCGGATAAATACCACCAAACAAAGTAAGCGAGTGCTAAAGCGCATGACCATTTGGCCTCTTTATGTGCTTGATGATAGCGCTCTGATAGAGTTTTCATTGATTGAGTCCAATTGTATCGAGTGATTAACGTTCAATGTTGCGTTATACCCAAATCGTGTTCGTTATGTGATGTTAATGCTTCTCCATTCACAAGGCTGATATTGATTTTTTTGTCGGTATATGTATTCGTTTTTATTCGTTTATGTATTAAGAAAAGCTCACTATTTTGGCAAAACTAAGCGTCCAGTACTAGAAGTGAAAGCCTATTTTTAAGGATGATGGATGCGGTTTTTGATTTGTGTTTTGAGCAGGAGAAATCTCGATTAGGTGGGTATTAAAAAAAAATAAAATGGGCTGCAAGTTGCAGCCCATTTTGAACAAGAAAAAATGAGTGCTTATTGAAGGCCTAGCTTCTTCTCTAGATAGTGAATGTTTGCACCACCGTGTTGGAAGTTCTCATCATTCATGATCGACTCTTGAAGAGTAATATTGGTTTTAATACCTTCAATAATCATTTCGCTGAGTGCATTTTTCATGCGTGAAATTGCAACGTCACGATTTTCGCCAAATGTGATCAGCTTGCCGATCATTGAGTCGTAGTGTGGAGGAACCGTGTAACCTGTGTAAATGTGAGATTCCCAACGAACACCCATTCCACCTGGTGGATGGAAACGCTCAATTTTACCAGGGGAAGGCAAGAAGCGCTCAGGATCTTCAGCATTGATACGGCATTCAATCGCATGACCACGGATCTTAATGTCATCTTGGGTAAAAGACAGTGGTTGACCTGCTGCAACACGAAGCTGCTCTTTGATTAGGTCTACACCTGTGACCATCTCTGTTACTGGATGCTCAACCTGAATTCGTGTATTCATTTCAATGAAGTAGAATTCCCCGTTTTCGTACAAGAATTCAAATGTACCAGCACCGCGGTAACCAATCTCGATACACGCACGAGTACAACGTTCACCGATGTATTTACGCATTTCTTCAGTGATACCTGGGGCAGGTGCCTCTTCTACAACTTTTTGATGACGACGTTGCATCGAGCAATCACGCTCACCAAGATGAATCGCACCACCTTGACCATCTGCAATGATTTGGACTTCAACGTGACGAGGGTTTTCTAGGAACTTTTCCATGTAAACGACGTCATTATTGAAGGCCGCTTTTGCTTCTGCACGAGTCATTGCAATCGCTTGAATAAGATCTGCTTCTGAACGGACTACACGCATACCACGACCGCCGCCGCCGCCAGATGCTTTTATGATTACTGGATAGCCAATACGTTTAGCATGAGCTTTGTTTTTGGTTTCATCGTCGTCGAGTGGACCGTCAGAACCTGGTACACAAGGAACGCCCGCTTTTTTCATCGCATTGATGGCTGAAACTTTGTCACCCATCATACGGATGGTCTCTGCTTTGGGACCAACGAAAATGAAGCCGCTACGTTCTACTTGCTCTGCAAAGTCTGCATTTTCAGAGAGGAAACCGTAGCCTGGGTGAATCGCAATAGCTCCTGTTACTTCGGCAGCAGAAATGATGCGAGGAATATTTAGGTAACTGTCGATGCCACGCGCTGGACCGATACAGACGGTTTCATCAGCAAGAAGGACGTGTTTTAGATCGCGGTCCGCTGTTGAGTGTACAGCGACTGTTTTGATACCTAACTCTTTACAAGCGCGAAGAATACGAAGTGCAATTTCACCTCGGTTCGCGATGACTACTTTATCTAGCATAAGGCGAGCCCCGCTTATTCGATTACAACGAGTGGTTGGTCGAATTCAACTGGTTGGCCGTCTTCAACTAGGATTGCTGTGACAACACCTGATTTGTCAGCTTCAATCTGGTTCATCATTTTCATTGCTTCAACAATGCATAGAGTATCGCCAGCTGTTACGCTTTGGCCTACTTCAACGAAAGCTTTTGCATCTGGGCTTGGAGAGCGATAGAACGTTCCCACCATTGGAGAAAGAACCTGATGACCAGCTGGTGTTGCTGGTGTAGCCGCTGGGGCCTCTGTTGCTGGAGACGCAGTAGGTGCTACTGGTGCAGGCGCTGCAACAGGAGCTGCTGCATATTGAATAGGTGCTGCTGTAGCCGGAGCGTTACGACTGATACGTACCGATTCTTCGCCTTCAGAGATTTCGAGTTCAGCAATGCCAGACTCTTCAACTAATTCGATCAGTTTTTTGATTTTACGAATATCCATCTTTTCTTTCTCTTTTATCTTGTGATTAAGACAACCCTACAGGCTGCAGAGCATGTGGCCTATTTTATCTGCAATTTTGCTATAGCTGCAGACAGAGCGAACTCATAGCCTTGTGCGCCTAAGCCACAGATCACTCCTTCTGCTTTATCAGACAGATAAGAGTGATGACGAAATGGCTCACGTGCATGAACGTTCGATAGGTGTACTTCTATAAATGGGATAGCGACACCAAGTAATGCATCACGCAGCGCGACACTTGTGTGAGTAAAAGCTGCTGGGTTGATGATAATAAAGTCCACTTTGCCATGAGCGGCATGAATGGCTTCGATTAATTGGTACTCTCGATTTGACTGAAGATGCTCTAGTTCGAATCCCGAGCTGTGAGCTTGCTCAGTTAAAGTCGCAACAATCTGTGCTAGGGTACGGTTACCGTAATGTGTTGGCTCGCGTAGACCTAATAGGTTAAGGTTTGGTCCATTTAGGACAAGAATCCGTGACTTTGCAGACATTGTGTTGCTATCTTCCTATATCGTGAGTGGAGCGTTAATATTCCCAAATATACGATAATTCGCAACGGTTTTTCTGTGGAAACCGCACAAATTCTAAAAAATAGACCAAGATTATAGCTAATTCACAGCAATTAGCAGCAAATTACTGGTCTAATCACCCTGATTGTTGTCGTGTTTGTGCAACGAAGTGAACAAAAATGAGAGGATGTTCTAGAAGTTGGTTGCCGAAATTTGACGACTAAAAAATAAGCCGCCCATGTATAGGCGGCTCAAAACTAAGCGTTTATCAAGTGAATTACTAGGCGAGCTCTGCTTTTTCTGCAATCAGCTTTTCAACCACGCTTGGATCAGCAAGTGTTGAGGTATCACCGAGATTACTGGTATCACCTGTGGCAATTTTACGCAGAATACGACGCATGATCTTTCCTGAGCGAGTCTTTGGTAATGAATCGGTCCAGTGCAACACATCCGGTGTGGCGATAGGGCCAATTTCTTTGCGGACCCAGTCTTTAACATCTTTGTGCAGTTCAGCCGATGGGAATTCTCCATCATTTAGGGTGACGTAGGCATAAATGGCTTGGCCTTTGATATCATGAGGAATACCCACAATCGCCGCTTCTGCAATTTTATTATGTGCAACCAACGCAGACTCTATTTCTGCTGTGCCCATTCTATGACCTGATACATTGAGAACATCATCGACTCGGCCTGTTATCCAGTAGTACCCATCTTGGTCACGACGTGCGCCATCACTGGTAAAGTACATACCTTTAAATGTTGAAAAATAAGTCTGCTCAAAGCGCTCATGGTCACCGTAAACGGTACGCATTTGGCCCGGCCAAGAATCAAGAATAACTAAATTCCCCTCTGCGGCGGTCTCTTCAATAATATTTCCTAAGTTATCGACTAAGGCGGGCTGAATACCAAAGAATGGTCGAGTTGCTGAACCTGGTTTTAGATCGGTTGCACCTGGTAAAGGAGCAATTAGGATGCCACCCGTTTCAGTTTGCCACCAAGTATCCACAATCGGGGATTTTTCATTACCAATGGTCTTGTAATACCATTCCCAAGCTTCAGGGTTAATCGGTTCACCGACTGAACCCATTATACGTAGGCTTGAGCGTGTCGTTCCAGCGACGGCTTCGTTGCCTTTGGCCATCAGTGCTCGGATCGCAGTGGGGGCGGTGTAAAGGATATTCACCTGATGTTTGTCGACCACTTCACTCATACGGGCAGTACTTGGATAATTCGGCACGCCTTCGAACAGAACTGTTTTCGCACCATTGGCGAGAGGTCCGTAAATAAGGTAGGTATGGCCCGTTATCCAACCGACATCCGCCGTACACCAGAAAGTTTCTCCCGGTTGATAGTCGAAGACATATTTAAAGGTCATGGTTGCGTAAACGAGATAGCCACCAGTCGTATGTAAGACGCCTTTTGGTTTACCTGTTGAGCCAGAAGTATAAAGAATAAACAGAGGATCTTCTGCTTTCATTTCTTCTGGTGGACACACATCCGAAACCACTGCCGTTGCTTCGTGCCACCAGACATCACGGTGCTCATGCCAATCGATGTCACCGCCAGTGCGTTTTAGCACGATAACTTTTTTGATGGTGTTTACTTCAGGGTTAGTCAGTGCTTCATCGACATTTTTCTTTAATGGTACAGCGCGGCCGCCTCTTACACCTTCGTCTGCGGTAATTACCACTTTTGCATCTGAGTCGATAATGCGGCCAGATAAGGCTTCTGGTGAGAAACCACCAAAGACGACAGTATGAACCGCACCAATACGAGTACAAGCGAGCATGGCGATGGCGGCTTCAGGTACCATCGGCATGTAGAGGCAAACAACATCACCTTTAGCAACGCCTTGCTCTTTAAGTGCATTTGAAAATTTACATACCTCTTGGTGAAGCTGCTTAAAGGTCAGTGTCTTGTCATCTTGTGGGTCATCACCTTCCCATATAATGGCCACGTCATCTCCACGTTCTGCAAGGTGGCGGTCAATACAGTTGGCTGAGACATTAAGTGTGCCATCTTCAAACCATCGAATGTCAACATGACCGGTGTCGAAAGACGCATTTTTGACTTGAGTGAATGGTTTAATCCAATCAACGATTTTTCCATGTTCACCCCAAAATTTTTCAGGCTCGCTAACTGATTGCTGATACATATTCAGATACGTATCATTATCCGCATGGGTATGACTTTTAATATTCTCTTTTACCGGATAAACGTGAGCTTCGCTCATGGCTTCTCTCCTTGTGCCTTGTACGCTTTTTTCAAGTGATCATTTAAATCACAGGAATAATTTTATGATGCAGTATTACCCACTGTCCGTTACTGTACGGAGTTATACAATTAGACTTTAGGATGAGAGTGATGTGTGTACGGGAAATCAGTTGATATAAAGGTAATTATGGGATTTGGGTCTAAATGTATTCAATTTCAACAAGGCAAGATATCTAAGAAGTGTCTATCTCAATCATATTGCGTATTGTTGGATCTGTCTCAAGTCGCTTGATATTTCCATTGGGGAAACAATATGTTGCCAACACTTCTCTTTTTGTACCTAATAAAACCGTCATAATTAATTGCCCACAATGTGTAGGGCTTGTTTAGCAATGTTAGGATGTCTTTGATGTTAACACCTTCACCCTATGCTTGGGTTTCTCAGTACTTTATTGGGTTCTTTTTTGCTTATGGCGTTTACCTGCCATTTTGGTCTCTATGGTTTGAGAAGCAGGGTATTTCACCTGCAGACATAGGCCTTCTCGTCGGTCTTGGCTTGGCAACTCGTTGCGTCGCTAATTTGACTCTTACACCAAGGTTACATAGAGTTGAAAACTTATTACCAGCCCTACGTTACTTAAGTTTATTGGCGTTACTTTTTGTCGGTTGCCATTTTCTAGTTGGCAGTAACTTTTGGCTTATGGCTTTGGTCACCATCTTGTTTAACAGTTGTTGTGGCCCGATTGTGCCTGTGTCTGATGCCGTGGTGAATTACTACGCACGCTTGAAGATGCTGGATTATGGTCAAACACGACTATGGGGTTCGATTGCCTTTATTTTGGGCTCTACTGCTGTTGGTTATCTAATCACGGCGTATGGATCTGACGTGATTTTGTATACCGCTATATTCGGACTTTTCATCTCGTTTGTGTTAGCTATGCGCTACGTTAACCCTATGCCGATGACTAAAAGTCAGTACTCTCAAGAACGACCGAGATTATCGGTGCTATTAAGTGATCGTGCGACCGTCAAGTTTTTATGCTTAGTAGCCCTGATTCAAGGTAGCCACGCAGCTTACTATGGTTTTAGTGCGATTTACTGGCAAGCATCGGGCATTTCCGCAGAAATGATTGGCTATCTTTGGAGTTTAGGTGTTGCTGCTGAAATCGCTATTTTTGCCTTGAGCAAACGTCTATTTGCTGGTTGGTCCATACGAAGCTTATTTATTATGGCTGCGTTTGGTGTGATATTGCGTTGGGGGATGACGGCCATGAGTACCGCAATGTGGGTCTTAGTGTTGGTACAACTCCTTCATGGTATTACCTTTGCTGTTGCACATATCGCGGCAATTCAATATATCCAGCACGCAGCGGAAAACAAAGTGGTTGTGTTACAAGCTCTTTATAACGCCATTCCATTGGGTGGTTTTATTGCTTTGATGACGATTCTAAGTGGCCGACTGTATGAGGTATGGGGAGGGAACGTTTTCTGGTTGATGGCAGCGATGGGCGCTTTAGCGTTAATGATTAAGTTAGAACCACAGAGGAAGGGTGACTCTATTATTGATTTATCTAAACCTTCTCAGGGAGCAGATAACCCTACTTCTGTGACCGGCATAAAAGACTAACTTTTGTGTCAATTAAAAAAGCAGTGTTAAATGAAACCTCTCCTGTTTGGGGAGGTTTTTTTATTAGAAAAATGGCAAGGAAAGCGCATGCAAGGATGGCTGGTGGTTCCCGTTTCGTTAGTGTATTTGGGAGTTCTATTTTTAATTGCTTGGTATGGTGATAGGAATAAACAATGGCTATCAGGTTGGCGGCCTTGGATCTATAGCCTATCGATAGCAGTTTATTGTACGTCATGGACTTTTTACGGCACGGTTGGGCAGGCCAGTGCCAATCCTTGGTCCTTTTTACCCATCTATATTGCGCCTATCTTAGTTTTCACTATAGGTTGGCGTTTGCTCGCCCGATTGATCTTAATTGCTAAGCGAGAACATATCACTTCGATCGCTGATTTTATTGCTGCTCGCTACGGCAAGTCACAAGGGGTAGCGGTTGTTGTTACGTTAATTGCGGTTGCTGGAATCTTACCATATATTGCCTTGCAGCTACGCGGTATCACCATGGGGTTGGAAATTATTGCGCCTGATCTGATTAACCATGAGCAGCATCAAGAAGGCCACATTTCGTTGTTTGTTGTGGGTGCAATGGCTATATTTACCATGTTTTTCGGTACTCGTCATATTGATGCAACGGAACATCACCGTGGGATGATGATGGCGATTGCCTTTGAATCGGTACTTAAGCTGGTCGCATTTTTAGTGGTTGGGGTGTTTATTGTTTGGCTAGCTTTTAACACCGAAAGTATCAATTTAGCGGAGGTCGCCACGCAAACTTATCAGTCGCCTAACGTTGCTACCTTGATGATTCATATTGTTTTAACCGCCCTAGCCATCGTGTGTTTACCGCGTCAGTTTCATACCATGGTGGTTGAAAATGAACGACCTCAAGATCTCCATGTTGCGCGTAGGTTATTTCCTTTGTACTTAGTATTGATGGGGGCTTTTGTGCTTCCTGTCGCTTGGGTCGGGCAAAGTTTGTTAGCCCCTGACTTAGCTGAGAATTACGTGATCAGTGTGCCGATGGCGGTTGGTGCGGATCATATTGCCTTATTGGCCTTTTTAGGTGGGACCTCAGCGGCCAGTGGGATGGTTATTGTATCAACGATTGCACTAGCGATTATGGTGTCTAATGATTTAGTGATGCCTCTTATTTTGCGCCGTTTCAAACTGTCTCAGCACAGCCATCATGATATTTCAGATCTGCTGCTACGAATTCGCCGTGGCTTAATTTTATTACTGCTTTTAGGGGCATGGTTGGTTTATCAGGCTCTAGATGGTATTCATTCACTGTCTACGATTGGCTTTCTGTCCTTTGCTGCGATCACTCAGTTTGCTCCTTCACTGATTGGCGGGATGTACTGGCGCCAAGGTAATAAAAAAGGTGTCTACGTCGGGTTATTCGTCGGTTTTACCTTGTGGCTAATTACGTTGCTCAACCAAGCTAATATGCTGGTGGGGGAAGCTGAAAATAATGGCTTAATCTGGTTAATCACCCCTCCTGAATGGCTTGCAGGTTTTGATATCACTTGTTCGGACTGGGGAATGATTCTGAGTGTTGGTGCGAATGCACTGTGTTTTATCATCGTGTCTTTAATGACAAGGGCAAGTGTAAGTGAGCGCTTACAATCTGCCTCTTTTATCGGTATCGGTTTAGCGGAAAGTGAAAATATTAGCCTGTATCAAAGTCGAGTGACGGTGAATGAATTGGAAATGTTGGCTTCTCGTTTTGTTGGCCGAGAGCGTATGAAGTCAGCATTTCAAACCTATTGGAAGGAACATGGCCAGATCCTCCAATCTAGCCAGCAAGCTCCGTCGAGTTTGATTCGTCATACTGAACGCGTGCTAGCTGGTGTATTTGGAGCCTCTTCCTCTAAGTTAGTACTTACTTCTGCTCTGAAAGGAAAAAACATGCGGCTTGAAGAGGTCGCGACGATAGTTGATGAAGCCTCGGAATTGTACGATTTTAGCCGAGGTCTGTTGCAAGGTGCGATAGAACACATAGGTCAGGGCATCGCGGTCGTGGATAAGCAACTCAGACTGGTAGCGTGGAATCAGCGTTATCTTGAATTGTTCGTTTTTCCTCCGGGTCTGATTCAAGTCGGCCGCCCTATTGCTGAAGTGATCCGACACAATGCTGAGCAAGGCTTGTGTGGCCCAGGCGATCCTGAGCAGCATGTACGCCGGCGTGTAGAGCATTTAGAAAAAGGTACTCGCCATACTTCCTCTCGTATTCGACCTGATGGACGTGTGATTGAGGTGCAAGGCAATCCAATGCCAGGTGGAGGGTTTGTGATGAGCTTTACCGATATCACCGTTTTCCGTCAAGCGGAACAAACGTTGAAAGAGGCCAATGAAACCTTGGAAGAACGTGTACAAGTTCGTACTCATGAGTTGGAAGCACTGAATAAACAACTGGTGATTGCAACGCAGCGTTCTGAACAAGAATCACAATCTAAATCTCGTTTCCTTGCTGCCGTAAGTCACGACCTGATGCAACCGCTTAACGCTGCGCGTTTATTTGCCTCCTCACTATCGGAAGTGGCTAAGGATGGTGAAGTTCACCGACTTTCTTCCCATATCGAGAGTGCGTTAGGAGCCGCGGAAGATTTGATTGGTGATTTGCTGGATATTTCTCGTTTGGAGTCGGGCAAATTAGATGTGCATGCTTATGGTTTTGCCATCAATGATGTTTTGGCGAATTTGCACGCTGAATTCAGTGCTTTGGCCAAACAGCAAAATATTCAATTTTCAATGGTGTCTTCCTCATTAATGGTGAAGTCTGACCCCAAATTATTACGTCGAGTTGTACAGAACTTCTTAACCAATGCGTTTCGTTATGCGCCGAAGGGGAAGGTTGTTTTAGGTATTCGGCGTATTAAGGGTCAAGTCCGTATTGATGTTTGGGATAATGGCATGGGTATCGAACAAGAAAAACAGCAGGAGATTTTTGAAGAGTTCAGCCGAGGCACTCAAGTACGCTCTGATCAAGGGCTAGGTTTAGGGCTGGCGATTTCAAAGGGCATTGCTCAAGTATTAGGGCATCAAATTTCAATGCGTTCTTGGTTTGGTCAAGGCAGCGTGTTTTCCATTGTTTTGGACAAAGCAGAAAAGATTCAACTTGATCTCGCTCAAGAGTCAAAACGTGAGTCATCGAATGTGAGTCATTTACGAGTACTGTGTGTCGATAATGAGCCTGATATTTTGGTGGGTATGGACAATTTACTCTCTCGCTGGGGGTGTGATACCCGTCTGGCTGGCGATATTGTTGAAAGTCTAAAAATGATTGATGATGAATGGATTCCAGATGTGATTTTTTCAGATTATCGTTTGGATGATGGACGGACTGGCTTAGAAGTCTTACAGCAGTGCCGTCTACGTTTAGGTCATCGTTTCAAAGGGGTGATCATCAGTGCAGATCGGACCCATGAAGTGGTTGATGGGATTAAAGCGAACGGCTTTGACTTTGTTGCTAAGCCCGTTAAACCTCTCAAATTACGTGCGTTACTGAATCAAATGGTTTGAGGCTCTTTGTGAGCCTTTAATTCTCGGTTTCTTCAGTAAATAATGTCTCATATTTGACGAAAGGGGTCTGTGTTTCTCCGTAGTAGAGTGTGCCATTTGATTGAATGACGACACGGAGTAAACTGGCTGCTGATTGAGGCTTGTTGAGGGCAACGTACCACTGCTGGTGGCTACTATCCGCTTTAGTCATCTCAATGGGGAATGGCTGATGGTCTGGATCATCGACGATGGACAGTTTCACTCCTTCGATAGGGTAATCTGTGCTTAAAGAGAGTTGTAGCTGATCTTCGGTCAATTTCTCTGAGCGAAAGCGAACTTTAAACTCGCCATTTTTCATATCACATAGCCCACTGGTGTAACGACAGTTAGATTGACTGGCTAATTTATAACTCTGTCCAGCTTGGGCAGCATGCGGTTTTTCACTCAAAGCAAGGTCAATACCAAAATAAGCGATGACAGAAAGCAGTGGCGCAACCAATAAGGCGATAATGACGTGTTTATTTTTGAACATGCGGAACTCCTTTTACTCATGTTTTTTGGGGGAAATATCACCGCGAACGACAGCATAAAGCCCCGAGTTGGGGCTTTATGCTGTCTATTGAGGTTTAGTGACTGATTGCACCACCTGCGCCTACAGGCACACGTACTTCTTCGACAAGATCTTTCACTTCTTGTGGTGTCTCTGCAGTGACTCTTGAAACCGCAAAAGCGACTAGGAAGTTAAACCCAGCACCAATGGCGCCGAACGCATTGGGTTCAATACCAAAGAACCAGTTTTTCCCCCAACTTTGTAGGAAAGTCCAATCGGCAACAAATAAAATCCCCTTATGCTGGAATACATAGAACAGCGTCAGAGTAATGCCTGCAATCATACCAGCAATGGCGCCTTCCTTATTAATCCGTTTACTAAAGATGCCCATCATTAAAGCAGGGAAAATGGATGATGCGGCTAGCCCAAAGGCTAGGGCAACGGTTCCAGCAGCAAAGCCGGGAGGATTTAAGCCAAGGTAACCCGCCACCGCAATCGCGACCGCCATTGATATTCGGCTGGCAAGTAACTCTTTCTTCTCAGAAATATTTGGATTAATTACGCCCTTTATCAGATCATGCGAGATGGCAGACGAAATCGCTAGGAGCAAGCCTGCTGCCGTGGAGAGTGCTGCAGCTAATCCTCCAGCCGCGACTAAAGCGATAACCCAGTTAGGGAGCTGTGCAATCTCTGGGTTAGCCAGCACCATGATATCGCGATCGACTTTCAGTTCATTAGTGGCAGGATTCGACGTATATTCGATCAAACCGTCGCCATTTTTATCATCAAAGCCAAGTAAGCCCGTTTTTTCCCAATTTTTAAACCAATCTGGACGTTCATCATAAGCTAAATGCTGACCTGGGGTCGGTGTCACGGTGTCCATCAGGTTAAGGCGAGCCATAGCAGAAACAGCGGGTGCGGTGGTGTAAAGTAACGCAATAAAAACGAGCGCCCAACCAGCTGAAGTTCTTGCATCTCGAACTTTAGGCACGGTAAAGAAACGGATGATGACGTGAGGTAGGCCTGCGGTACCTATCATCAACGATAAGGTGTACACAAACATATTTAATGTATCGCCACGCACTTGTGTGGTGTATTCACTAAACCCAAGCTCAGTGACCACTTGATCGAGTCTGTCTAGCAGATAGACATCGGTCCCATTGATGGTACTGCCTAAGCCAATTTGAGGTAGAGGGTGCCCAGTCAGCTGTAAAGAAATGAAAATTGCGGGAATAGTGTAAGCAAGAATGAGTACGCAATATTGAGCAATCTGGGTGTAAGTAATGCCTTTCATGCCGCCCATAACGGCATACATGAATACAATGCACATACCAATAAGCAGTCCTGTTGCGTAGTCCACTTCAAGGAAACGGCCAAAGGCAACCCCAACCCCTTTCATCTGCCCTATAACATAAGTGACTGAGGCGATGATCAAACAAGCGACAGCGACAATTCGTGCGGCTTTGGAATAGAAACGTTCACCGACAAATTCTGGTACGGTAAATTTACCGAATTTACGCAAATAGGGAGCAAGTAATAGGGCAAGGAGAACATAGCCGCCTGTCCAACCCATTAAGAAGACAGAGCCACCGTAACCCATAAAGGCGATTAAGCCGGCCATTGAAATGAAAGACGCCGCAGACATCCAATCAGCCGCTGTTGCCATACCATTAGCAATCGGGTTAACCCCACCACCCGCGACATAAAACTCTTTGGTTGACCCTGCTCTAGCCCAGATAGCGATACCAATATAGAGCAGAAACGTCGCACCAACGACTAGGTAAGTAATTGTTTTTAGATCCATGTTAATGCCTCTACTCGTCTACGCCAAATTCACGATCGATACGACGCATTTTCCATGCGTAATAAAAGATAATGCCTAGGAAAGCATAGATTGAACCTTGCTGAGCAAACCAAAATCCAAGCTTATACCCACCTAACTGAAATTGATTAAGCTGATCGACAAATAAAATACCGCAGCCAAATGATACGACGAACCAAATGGTCATGAGTGTGATCATGAGTTTGACATTTTTATCCCAATAGGCTTTTGCTTTTTCTTTATCTTCAAATGCCATACCGTCTCCTTACGATTTACATTGATTGTTAATGAAATGTTTCATTCACTTACGTTATCAAGATAGGAAACAGAATACTTTTCAACTTTAGTCGGGATAAGAAAATACGAAAAAGCGCCCTATCAAGGGCGCTGAGTAAGAAAAGAGCGATAAGAACGATGTGAATCGTCTGTGATGTTAGCCAAAGGTCTAAAATATTTATCAGTTAATATAAAATTCTTTGATGCCAAGCAGTAAATTATTCAGTGCAACAGCGGCAAGTATTAGACCCATAACGCGGCTGATGATGGCGGCTCCGACATTACCTATGATTTTTTGAATGGTATTGGCGCCTAGAAGTAACACTAACGTTACTAGTAACACCGCCAACATCACGCCTGCCGTCATGGCTTGATCGATAACCGAGTAGCGATTATTGTCTGTCAGCATCACAATTGCCATCATGGCACCAGGCGAAGCGATCGACGGTATGGCAAGCGGATAGACAGCAAGGTCAGCCAAATCTGAATGACTGACTTCTTCACTCAATTTTTGTTCTTGTTCCGGTTTGCTCTCGCCAAAAATCATACTTAAGGCAAACAGCAGTAGCACGAGTCCACCAGCTGCTTGGAAGGCCGGAAGAGGGATTTGCATTGCTTCTAGAAGGAGCTGGCCTGCAATTAAGAAAAACAGCAAGACACCCATCGCGATCGCAACGGCTTTGAGGGCCACAAGTTGGCGTTGCTTAGCGGATAGGTGCTGAGTTTGAGAGAGGTAAACAGGTACAGAACCGACAGGATCAATGACGGCCCACAGAACAACGAATTGGGTGATGAGAATACTGAGCAAAGTATGACCTTCCTGTAGAAATGATGAATCGATACATAAAAAGCGCCATGGTGCAGCTTTTAACCTGTAACGTCAATTACTGAGTTTTGTATCACCTAGCTAAGGTAAATAACTCAACCTTGTCTCAAATCATTTTAGGAAGTGATTGAGTCAGACTCAAAGTTCTGGCTCCATTTGCTGTAAAAGGATGACCGCTTGTGTCCTGTTTTTTACCCCAAGCTTGCGGAAAATAGCCGTCATATGAGCTTTGATGGTGGCTTCTGATACATGCAGCTCATAAGCAATTTGTTTATTGAGTAATCCATCCGAAAGCATACTGAGGACTTTATATTGCTGGGGAGTAAGTGCGGCCAACTTATCGGCTAAATCATTACAAACTTCGTTGTTGGTGATCAAATCGGCAGGGAAATAGGGATCGCCGTTGAGGACTTGGTTAAGGGCATTGACCAGCTGGCGCATATCACTGGATTTAGGAATAAAACCGAAAGCTCCATGACTTTTCACTTGCGTGACGACACTGGGTTCTTCGCTGGCAGAAACAACCACAACAGGTAAGTGCGGGTAATCTGCGCGTAACTGGATAAGACCTGACATGCCGTTGGCTCCGGGCATTTTTAAGTCGAGTAATACTAGATCTGGCTCGGGTTGTTTTTCCAGCAGTTCAAGTAAAGTATTCAGGGTATCGGCTTCAAGGAGGTTGGCTCCGCTGACGGCTAAATGTACGGATTGAAAGAGAGCATTGCGGAAAAGAGGGTGATCATCGGCAATGATGATGGTGTAGGTCGAATCCATGACGTAATACACTTTTTTGACTATTTAGTTATTTGAATTATTGTCCACCTTTTAGAGGAGCGAACAATAATCAGGATTTAAAATTCTGAACCAAATCGACTTTTATTAAAAAAATGCATATGAAATGGATGGTTAAGGAGAGATGAAAGGTTAAGAGTGCGCCAGTAAGTAGTCACTGGCGCAGTAAGAGTATACCCAAGCATCTTGAGGTTACTTGGGTATATCAATTCGTTGGTTTAGAATTGAGCAATGTGTTGAAGGAAAGGTGTGGCTTGGATGAAGCCGCTTAAACGGGCTTCAGGTACCGGGTCGCCATTCGCATTCCAAAATTCAATAGTCGGTAAACCGAGCACATCCATATGTTTAAGAAGCTCGATATCCTCAACTTGGCTTTTGGTCACATCGGCTTGAAGTAGCACAAACTCAGCCAGCTTTTTTTCAACTAAGGGATCATGAAAGGTGTATTTTTCAAATTCTTTACAGGCTACACACCAATCGGCATAAAAATCCAACATGACAGGCTTTCCCGCTTGTTTGGCCAACGTCAACTGATGCTCTAGTTCAGCGATGTTAGACACACGAATAAATTCGACGCTGGTGGCTTCTGACGAGATGGCAGAGGTGGAATGGAACCAATTATTAAGCACGGGTTGCGCTGAAGCAAACAGTCCAAGGATGGCAATGATTCCGAGCGCGCTTTGTTTCCAGCCGCCAAATTCAAAGCTGTTTTTTATATGATACAGCCAACTGAAAGCAGCAAAACCTAACGCTGACCACAAGATTGTCGACCAGACTTCGGGCAAAATGCGTTCCAATAGGAAAATAGGAGCGGCGAGTAAGATAAAGCCAAACAGTGTTTTGACTCTGTCCATCCATCCCCCGGCTTTTGGGAGCAACTTATTGCCAAACACAGCAACTAGGATTAATGGGATACCCATACCCATGGCAAGAGCGTAAAGGGCGACACCACCAGTGACAAGATCGCCACTTTGTGCAACGTAAAGCAATGCACCAGAAAGTGGGGCGGTTGTGCAGGGGGAGCAGACTAATCCAGAAATGGCTCCCATAGCGAAGACACCAGCACCACTTCCACCTTGTTGTTTGTTGCTTAGGTTGTTGAGCCAAGTTTGAATGCTGCTTGGCAGTTGCAAGTTATACAAACCAAACATTGAGAGAGACAAAGTAACAAACAGTACGCTCAGGCCAATTAACACATAAGGGTGCTGCATAGCTGCCTGAAATTGAATACCAGCGGAGGCGACAACCAAGCCAAGTAACGTATAGGTGAGAGCCATGCCTTGAACATAAAGGAATGAAAGCCATAGTGCTCTGCGTTGATTGAGCTTGCCGCTACCAAGAACGATACTGGTTAAAATCGGGTACATAGGCAGAACACATGGAGTAAAAGCGAGGCCTACACCAAGGGCTAAAAAGAGCAGTGGAGTCCACCAGTTATCCGCTAAATTTGCAGCAAGACTGTTTTGTTGGGTACCTGTTTCATAGGGCGTTGTCGTTACCGATGATGAAGTGGTTGACTTTACCTCTGCTGGTTTGAGTGAGGGTACTGATGCTTCAGTCGAAGACGTTTTCTGAGTGGCGACCTCAGAGGCTTTGAACGCACTAATCGGGATGATACGAGTTTCTGGTGGATAGCAAAAACCTGCTTTCGCACAGCCTTGATACTGAACGATAACACGAGCCTCAGGCTGCCAGTTAGATAAATTAAGATTAACGAAAAGCGGTTGACTATAGATATGTACATCACCAAAGAACTCATCTTTGTGTGGGGCACCATCCTCCATTTCAATACTATCGAGAGTTACGTTTTCACTCGTAAATGATAGACGTTCTTGATAGAGGTAATAACCTTCTTTTACTTGCCAATCGAGCATCAGTTGCTGATTTTGTTGATAAGAGTTAAATGAAAATGCTTGTTCAACAGAGACAAAACCATCGTTTTGGTTGGTAAAACTGCTGGTTGGTGTACTGTTGCCTTGTTGGTCACCAAACAGGGCTAGCGTAGGCGTTGAAAAGGTCGTGAGCCCCAAGAGTAATACAGAAAATAATGCACGCATAAGAACTTCGTTTGAATTTAATTATTTGTTGTCAGTTTAACCTAATCAGACAGGCTTGTGATTGAATTAGTTTCATCTTTGCGGTTATTTTTTGTTCAGTAAATTATTTGAAGATAAAAAAGGGAGCTGCCGCTCCCCAATCAAATCAAGAAAACCTTACAGAATAAAGCTTCCAAATATAAAGCCTAATGCCACCGCTGAGCTAATAGTAGTGACCCCTGGAATGAAGAATGGGTGGTTGAAAACATACTGGCCAATGCGGGTTGAACCTGTATCATCCATTTCAACCGCTGCCAGTAGCGTTGGGTAAGTTGGTAAAACAAACAGCGCGCTGACCGCAGCAAAGGAGGCCACTGCTGTTAATGGAGCTACGCCAATGGCAAGTGCTGCCGGCATTAAAGCGACGGTTGTCGCACCTTGTGAGTAAAGCAACATTGAGGCAAAGAAAAGCACTAAAGCCAGCATCCAAGGATAATCTGCCAATAATGTTCCAGCGACTTCTTTGATGCCATCAACGTGTGCGTTAACGAAAGTGGAGCCTAACCAAGCTACACCAAGTACACAGACACATGCGGTCATACCGGAACGAAACGTGGCCGCTGAAGGAATTTTGTCTGCATCGATTTTACAACACATCACGATAGCAGTCGCGGCGGCTAGCATGATGGTCATGATGGCTTCGTTACGACCAAGAGTAGGGTTCTCTATTAAGCCGATTGAGCCTGAAATAGCGGCGGCATAACACACCACAAACGCGATTGCAGCGAGGAAGATAAAAGTGGCTTTTTTCGCGGTGGGCAAGATTTCGCGTTTAGATTCGGTGTTAAGTTTGATCAGGCCTTTTGCTAAACGCTCTTGATACTCAGGATCATCTTTTAGCTCTGATCCCATATAGTTTGCGACGAACGCACCGATCATACAGGCGATAAAGGTCGTTGGGATACACACGGCAAGTAAGGTGAGATAATCCACTCCGAATGGTGCCAACATCGCCGCAAAGGCGACGACAGCGGCAGAGATAGGAGAGGCTGTTATGGCAATCTGTGAAGCAACGACGGCAATCGAGAGCGGACGAGAAGGCCGAACTCCTTGGCCTTTGGCAACCTCTGCAATGACAGGTAGGGTTGAAAATGCGGTATGTCCAGTACCAGCGAGAAGTGTCATAAGAAAAGTCACGATGGGCGCATAGAAGGTGATTCTGGCAGGGTTACGACGTAAAAAGTCTTCGGCAACTTGAACCATCCAATCGAGACCACCAGCCACTTGCATCGCCGCAATCGCGGTGATAACCGACATAATGATCAAAATAACATCAACCGGAATATAAGATTGACTGGTTGGGACACTCAGAATGAGTGATAATGCAACAACACCCGCACCACCTGCAAAACCAATGCCGATACCGCCAATTCTTGCTCCAATATAAATGAAGAAGAGAACCACAAAGAGTTCGACCATGACCATAGATTATTACCTCTTGAGTTTTAAGATTCTGATTTTTTGAATACTTGAATTTGTAGGCTCTGAGGGATAAAACAAATATTCAGAAAAGTAGACTCACATTGAGAAAATATAAACCACTAAAAATGTAAGGAATTAAGTGTGCGACCTAAAAAAGGGCCCCCTTGGGAGCCCTAAGTTGTGTGCACTTAATCGTAACGTTTTGCTTTGTAGGTTGGGTGCATAAAGTTTTCGACTGATAAGATATCATCGAGTTCTTCTACTGTTAATAAGCCCCGTTCGAGAACGACGTCACGGACGCTCTTGCCGGTTTCTGCGCAAATCTTGCCGACAATATCTCCCTCGTGATGACCAATATACGGATTAAGGTATGTGACGATTCCGATAGAGTTGTAAACGTAGTTCTCACAGATCTCTCGGTTAACGGTAATACCATCGATGCATTTATCACGCAGATTAATACACGCATTGTGAAGAAGAGAGATAGATTCAAAGATGCTTTGTGCGATCACAGGTTCCATAACATTGAGCTGAAGTTGTCCACCCTCTGCTGCGAAAGAGACGGTATTGTCGTTACCGAGTACCTTAAAGCAGACTTGGTTAACGACTTCTGGAATAACAGGGTTAACCTTTGCTGGCATAATCGAAGAGCCAGCTTGCATTTCAGGTAAGTTCAGTTCGTTAAGACCTGCTCTTGGACCTGAAGAAAGCAGACGAAGGTCATTACAAATCTTTGAAAGTTTGACTGCTAGACGCTTAAGTGCGC
The DNA here is from genome assembly GCF_007990935.1 of Vibrio sagamiensis NBRC 104589. Lineage (GTDB taxonomy): Bacteria > Pseudomonadota > Gammaproteobacteria > Enterobacterales > Vibrionaceae > Vibrio > Vibrio sagamiensis. Next base: position 32,570 of record NZ_BJXJ01000028.1, on the reverse strand, counting down.
CGTGTGCCATAACATAAGCACCACAGTCAGAGGTTGCTTCGATCAGATCTTCAGCAGGAACAACGTCCAAGCCTGTTACCTCTGCTAAGTGCTTGACAGCCAAAGCTTGGTAACCGGTTGGCGTATTCAGGCCTGTACCGATAGCGGTCGCACCCAGGTTGATTTCGAGTAGCAGTTTAGACGTATAATCGAGTGCACGAATTTCTTCGTTTAGTGTCACGGCCCAAGCGTGGAACTCCTGACCTACCGTCATTGGCACTGCATCTTGCAGCTGGGTACGTCCCATTTTAAGAACATCTTTAAACTCAGATGCTTTCAGTTCGAAGGCACCTTTTAGATATTCAATTGCTTCCATCAACTGTTGTACGCTGTTGAAAACCGCGATACGAAATCCTGTTGGGTAAGCACAGTTGGTTGACTGGCTTTTATTGACATGATCGTTTGGATTGATGAACTCATATTGGCCTTTTTCTTTGCCCATCAGTTCAAGCGCTACGTTGGCAATCACCTCATTGGTGTTCATATTGACAGAAGTACCAGCTCCACCTTGAAATACATCTGATGGGAACTGGTCCATGCATTTGCCTGTCTCAAGGATAAGATCACATGCCTGAAGAATGTAATCAGCGATGTCTTTAGGGATGGCACCGAGCTCTTTATTTGCTAATGCAGCGGCTTTTTTTGTCATCACCATGCCGCGTACAAACTCAGGGACGTCCGAAATGGTTGTGTTTGATATATTAAAGTTTTCTATCGCACGCAGAGTATGGATGCCATAATAGGCATCTTCTGGAACATGGCGTTGACCTAGAAGGTCTTCTTCGATTCGAGTGGCTTGGTGTGCTGTTTGCGGAGCATTCGATAATGTAGCCATAGCAGGATCCTTAGATGGTAATTCTGGTGTAAATGTTGTTTAGCCATGTCTGCAGTTTAGAGAATCCATTCATCAGAGTCTTTGGCTGGGAAATCCGTCCTGACTTAATGCGGTACATAATACTGCACTTCGCATATAAAAATAGTAAGTGGATCACTTTTCTTGTTTTAAGACCGCAATATTTTGCAATATATAAACAGGATTTATATGGTTAGAGAACCACTTAGGCGAACTCTAAAGTGATTTTGTTGTTGCAATGATCTGAATCATAGTGAGGTTTATTTGAGCCAAATGAAGATTTACTATTAAACTGTACGCAATTGACTTCATTCAAGTGATTTTAATAAAGTTGGACTTATGAGTTAAATTTTTTATTGAGTACAACACCTTGAGATGACATAAATGTATTTAAATAAAGGAGTTGGTGTGTTTCCTATTTTATTATTGGCTTTTATTCTTGTCCCAGTTATTGAAATTGGTTTATTTATTAAAGTGGGTGGCTTTTTAGGCTTTTGGCCAACTATTGGATTGGTACTGGTCACTGCTTTTGTCGGTGCTTCATTAGTTCGTAGTCAAGGTATTCAAACGCTGATATCAGTTCAAGCTCGTATACAGCAAGGCGAATTGCCTGCTCAGCAAATATTCGAAGGGGTATTGTTGGCTGTAGCGGGTGTATTACTTTTAACTCCCGGCTTTTTGACCGATGCTATAGGAATGACGATATTATTACCTGCTCCTAGAGCAATGGTGGCCAAATATTTAATGACTAAAGTTGTGCTTAAGCCAATGGGCGGTGGGGGCTTTCATTCTGGCTACTCAAATCATGGTCCGTCCGATGGCCAATCTAAGCAAGGGAATACATTTGAGGGTGAATATGAATATAAAAAAGATGACAATGACCAAAATAAACTCAATTGACTTTAGTCTCAACTGAGTTTTCAAATGCCCATTAATAGCCCAACCCACTTGGTTGGGCTTTTTTGTATGCGCAGAACGAAGGAGATTTTTTGGGCGAGGTCATAATGGTTTAGACTGCGCCGTTAAAGCCCATTTGTCTCCATGCTTCAAAGGCTATGATCGCGACAGCATTAGATAAATTGAGACTGCGTGCGTCGGGCATCATGGGAATACGAATACGTTGTTCTATTGGTAAGCTATCAATTACTTCTGCGGGTAAGCCGCGCGTTTCAGGGCCAAACATGAGCACATCACCGGGCTGATAGGTAGCGTCCACATGATGACCTGTCGTTTTGGTTGTGCAAGCGAATAGGCGAAAGTTATCTTGTTTTTCTTGCTGTAAGTATTCCAGAAAAGCTTGATAGTTTTTATGGCGTGTCACGCGGGCTAAATCACGATAATCTAACCCAGCTCGGCGAACTCTTTTTTCTTCAAGATCAAAGCCAAGTGGCTCAATTAAATGGAGGTTGGCACCACAATTAGCACACAGGCGAATAATATTACCTGTGTTAGGTGCAATTTCTGGTTCGTATAAAGCAATATCAAACATGGTTTGTCATCGATTGAGTGAAAATAGGTCAGCAGTATATACGCAGTTAGGGCGCCGGGTATAGACGTAACCAGAGTTGAGTTCCGATGACTTTTATTTGCATAACTCTTATCTGAGCAAAGGTAAGGTCACCGTGATTCGCAAGCCACCAAGCGGACTCTTTGAAGCAACAATAGTTCCGCTATGCTGGCGAATGGCACTCTCGGTAATGGTTAAGCCTAACCCTGTGCCTCCAGAGTGTCGGTCTCGGGCGGTTGAAACTCGGTAGAACGGACGGAAAATTGCCTCACGTTCTTGCTCTGGGACGCCCTCACCGTTGTCATCAACCACGATGCTTAGTCGATCGAAAGAATCGGTAATTTCGATCTTTACCTCGTCTTTACCGTAGTAAATAGCGTTACGAATAATATTTTCCACTGCGCTCATTAGCAGCTTTGGGTTCCCGAAGATCGTTCGCTCGGGAAGAGGAGTATAGCTGAGATGTTTGCCTATTTGCTCGGCTTCGAATTGAGCATCTTCAAGGATCTCCTCCCATAAACTGGAAAGAGGTTGTATTTCTCGCGTTAAATGGCTGTCGACTTGGTTGCGCGAGAGAGTCAGTAACTCAGCGATCATTTGCTCAAGGCGCTGAGCTTCGGTATCAATACGAGTGAGTTCAGGGCTCTCCCCTTGTTTACGTGTTGCCAATGCGTTGGCCATACGTAATCGTGTTAATGGTGAGCGTAATTCATGCGAGATATCGGACAGAAGACGTTGCTGACCTGAAATCATTTGGTTGACTGCTTCGACCATTTGGTTAAAGCTTGCTCCTGCCTGACGAAACTCTGTTGTCCCTTTTTCCAAATTAGGGTCGATAATAAACTCACCTCTGGTCACGCTTTGTGCAGCAGCTTCTAATCGACGTGCAGGCTGACTTAGCGCCCAAGCAAGCCATAGTAGTAAAGGGGTGCTGGCAAGCATAATAGCTAATAGGAGTTGTAGAGGGTGATCAAATAAACGCAGCATAAATGGCGGGGGTTCATTCCATTTAAAACCGACATACATAAGCAATTTAGAGCCTGCAAGCGTAATAGGGATCGGGCCTGCAATCATATAGCGGCCATATAATTTTTGGGTTGGGTGATTCAGATCCTCACTGAGCGTGACAAAGTTTTTTAGTGCACGAAGTTTGAACTCTTTGTGCTTAGCTGTACTGAAAATAGTACTTTCATGATCAGCAAAGAACAGACGTGGACGCAATGGATACTTATTACGTCGCGCTCCTTCAATATTGAAGAGAACTTTACCAAGATCACTTTGGCTACGGTATTCTTTTTCTAAATCATTGCGAATCTCCAATAACATGTTGTATTGGGATTGTGGAATATCATGCACTTTTCGAGGATCGAGATGAGGCAATGACAGGACTGCGATGAGGACTAAAAACATAGTTAGCCAAAAAATAGCAAAAATGCGCCCGTATAAGCTGTTGATGTGTGGCAAACTAAAGCGTGACTGGCGCATTAGTCCTCCTCAACAAACAGGTAGCCACGCCCGCGTAAGGTCTTGATGCGTGGTTTACCGTTTTTTTGTTCTGGAAGCTTTTTACGTAAGTTTGAAACGTGCATGTCAACAGCGCGGTCAAAGGCAGCTAGGCGTTTACCAAGAACTTCGAGGCTCAGCTTCTCTTTGGTTAGAACTTGCCCTGGGTGCTGCAAGAAGTGGGTCAGTAGTGCGAACTCGGTGGTTGTTAAGTCGAGTAAGGTTTGTTCAAAGTATGCCTCTTGCTTACCCGGGTATAGTTTGATTTGTTGATATTCAACACAGTCTGATTCTTTGCTGCTCTTTTGATTATTGCTTGTGCGGCGAAGAATGGCACGAATGCGGGCTAACAGCTCGCGATCACTGAATGGTTTTGGCAAATAATCATCAGCGCCAAGCTCTAGGCCTATCACTCGGTCAATTTCTTCACCTTTTGCGGTCAACATGAGTACCGGCGTTTCCCATTGCTCGCGCAGAAGCTTTAGTGTCTCTAACCCATTCAATTTGGGCATCATCACATCAAGTAAGATTAAATCGATGTTCGCATTTAATGCGCTCAATCCAGCTTCACCATCATTAGTTTCTATGACAACAAAGCCTTCAAAACTGAGCACTTCTTTTAGCAAACTAGTGAGCTCTGCATCATCGTCAATCAAGAGAATATTTGCCATTGTTGTATCCATTATAGAGGTTTCTTTTATCTAATATTACATCTTAACTCGGGTGACAAAGGACATCCAAAGTGATTCTTTACGATTCTTTACGCTCTCTATACGCTGCTTTACCTAATAGGCCTTATTCTACACTCAAGCGCTGTGAGAGCAGCTCAGATGAATCACTAACTTGTGTAAGGAATCTAATCATGAAATTGACTAAAAAATTTGTACTAGCGGCGATGGTTCTACCTTTAACCTTGGGTACAGCGAGTGCATTTGCTTCTGTTGGTAAAGCGCATACTGGTGACAAATGCATGAGCCAAGAGCGTGCACTTCTTCAGCAGCTTGACTTAACGGATTCGCAAAAAGAGCAAATCAAAGAATTACGCAAATTTAGCAAGCTAGAAAAGAAGCAAAAGTTTGCTAAATTGGAAGAAAGAAAGGTAGCGCGCTTAACGCACAAAGATAAAGTGCAAGCTCTTGTTTTGGCGGACAACTTTGATAAAGAAGCGGCGACCAAACTTGCTAAAGAAATGGTTGAAAAGCAAACTGAGCGTCGCGTCGCATTGTTAGAGAAAAAGCATAAATTGCTTAGCGTATTAACACCTGCACAAAAAGTGAAATATGCTGAGCTGAAAAAAGCACGTTTACTGGAATGTGCAGAGAAAAAATACATCCGATTAGAAGAAAAGCATCACGACTAACTCACAAATTTAATATTTATTCACACATAAAAAGAGCAGCCTGGCTGCTCTTTTTAATAGGTAAATTCATACTCATGACATGATTATCAAGATATACTCAACGTATGGCTTGAAGTAACTTTTTGATTATGAAACACCAATACGCACGTTTAGTCACAATGGCTGCTTGGACAGCTACGATAGCTGCAACGATTTTATTAATAGTAAAAGTGATCACCTGGTGGATTACGGGTTCAGTAAGCTTGCTGGCATCTCTTATCGATTCAATGTTAGATATTGCAGCCTCAGTTGTTAATCTCGTGGTGGTACGTTATGCTTTGCAACCTGCTGATCGAGAGCACACATTCGGCCATGGCAAAGCTGAATCGCTGGCAGCCCTAGCTCAGGCGATGTTTATCTCAGGCTCTGCAGTCTTCCTTATTCTCAATGGTATTGAACGCTTTTTCCGTCCCGGGGAACTCAATGATCCGGAACTGGGTGTGTATGTCTCAATGTTTGCCATTGTTGTTACTTTTGGGCTCGTCTTGTTTCAAAAGCACGTGGTTCGTGTTACTGGAAGCCAGGCGATTGCGGCTGACTCACTTCACTATCAAACCGACTTGTATATGAATGGGGCGATCATGGTAGCACTGGGTCTCAGTTATTTTGGCGTCACACAAGCGGATGCGGTGTTTGCCGTCGGAATTGGTGTATTTATCCTTTATAGCGCTTTCAAGATGGTGAGAGAAGCGACACAAACATTGTTAGATCGGAAATTGCCTGATGAAGAATTAGCGCAAATTCGTACCACTTGCCTCAGTGTGGAAGGTGTATTGGGTGTTCATCAACTTCGCACCCGTATGTCTGGCCCGACACGATTTATCCAATTGCACTTGGAATTGAACGATAATTTACGACTCATCGAAGCACATCATATTGCCGATAAGGTGGAAGAAGCGCTTTTAGCAAGATTTTCTGACTCCGATATACTAATCCACCAAGATCCAATATCGGTTGTGTTCGGTGCAGAAAAAGAACAAAAAGAGCAAGACTGGTAAGTATTAGACAAGCAGAGTTTGTCGGGACAAATAGCCACTTATTGTCTATCTTTCCATCTTAGTTAATTAAGAATAGAGATCCTGATGTGAATCAACAAAGGGTATGTCGAAACTGTAATACTATTACATAAGTAGAAAATTTACATAAAAAAGTGCGTTTTCATTGGTATTCCTTTAGAGGGAATGTAACATAACGTACAGTTTTGAACTAACTAGGTTGCTTGATAACAAGAAGCCTAAAAATCATACAATTGATTGCCAAAGATCGAGGGTGAACATGATTAAGAAGATTGGTGTTTTAACAAGTGGCGGTGACGCACCTGGTATGAACGCAGCAGTACGCGGTGTCGTTCGTACGGCACTATCTGAGGGATTGGAAGTTTACGGTGTTTACGATGGCTATTTAGGTCTTTATGAAGGTCGCATTGAAAAACTGGATCGTTCAAGCGTTTCTGACGTAATTAACAGAGGCGGTACGTTCCTCGGCTCTGCTCGTTTCCCTGAATTTAAAGAAGAAACCGTTCGTAAAAAAGCGATCGAAAATTTAAAGCAGCATGGCATTGATGCGCTTGTTGTTATTGGTGGTGATGGCTCTTACATGGGGGCGAAAAAGCTAACTGAAATGGGGTACCCATGCATCGGTTTACCTGGCACTATCGACAACGATATCGCAGGTACTGACTATACAATTGGCTACTTGACAGCTTTAAATACAGTGGTTGATGCCATTGACCGCCTGCGTGATACCTCTTCATCTCACCAACGTATTTCTATTGTTGAAATTATGGGCCGCCATTGCGGTGATTTAAGTCTAATGTCAGCAATTGCAGGTGGTTGTGAGTACATCATTACACCTGAAACTGGATTAGATAAAGACAAGTTGATCGGTAACATTCAAGACGGAATTGCGAAAGGCAAAAAACACGCCATTATTGCTCTCACGGAGTTAATGATGGATGCTAACGAATTAGCAAGAGATATTGAAGCGGCAACTGGACGTGAAACTCGTGCGACTGTATTAGGACACATTCAACGTGGTGGACGTCCAACAGCCTTTGATCGAGTGCTTGCTTCTCGCATGGGTAACTATGCTGTTCATCTTTTGATGGATGGCCACGGTGGTCGTTGTGTTGGTATTGTGAAAGAGCAATTGGTTCACCATGATATCATTGATGCGATAGAAAATATGAAACGCCCCGTACGTAGCGATCTTTACCAAGTCGCTGAAGAGCTATTCTAAATAACGGCTACAACTTCAATAAGCTCCGTCAATAGCTATCATCGACGGAGCTTTTTTCATGATTTTACTTTTACTGTTGTATATCGTTTTAAAGACTGGAAGATGATGGTGTCTGGTAATGCGCTTCTATTGTTAAACGTCGCTCTCGCATTACGAACAGATATGCACAAACACCACCCAAAATATTTCCTACCATAATACCAATAAATAATCCTTCAATATCATATAGCTGACTGCCTACCCAAGCTGATGGTAGGTTAAAAATGAATAGGCGCATAAAACTCCATTGAAACGCTCGGAGTGGTTTATGCATCGCATTAAGCCCACTTACTAGCATCATGACGATGCCTTGAAAACCATAACTAATTGGAACCGTAAGTAGGTAATAGCCTAGCAGTCTTTTTACCTCAATATCTTGCGAGAAAAGTGAACTTAGAGGAGGGCTGATAGGTATCATTACTAAGAAAATGCCTAATTGAAACAATATAATAAATCGCATGCACAGGAACCAACCTTCAAAAGCACGCTGTGGATTCTTTGCTCCTAAGTTCTGGGCAATAAATGGAGTTAAGGATGATGTAAGAGACATTAAAACTAATAGTAAAATGGACTCAATACGTTGAGCGGCTCCATAAGCTGCAACAGCGGCTGTTCCATAACTTGAAAGTAGCATCATCAAAATTGCACCTGACAGAGGATTCATAATATTTGAAAAGGCGGCAGGAGTACCTATTTTCAGTGTTTGTAGCCAATCTTGTTTAACCAATGCTATTTGGGGGGGAGCGAGCATATTTTCTCGTTTTGATAGTACATATAAGGAACCACATAATGCTCCTAACCAACTGATAGCACTTGCAATTGCAGCTCCTTGAATACCAAGCTGAGGAAATGGACCGTAGCCGAAAATAAGCAGGGGATCGAGAATACCATTGAGTAACCCTGCCAAAATCATTAATTTGGCAGGCGTAGTTGTGTCTCCTGTTGCTCGAAGCGCGCTGTTACCAGCAATAGGAACGACTAATAAAGGTATAGTCAGAAACCACACATGCATATATTGTTTGATCAATGGGATTGAATCTTCTTTTGCCCCTAGCAGATTAAAAAGTGGCTCAATAGTGAAGAGCCCAATAATAGACACAATAGAAACCAGAGATATGGCAAGTAATAAACCATGACTTGTAAAGCGAGCAGCCTGGGAGGTGTCTCCTTGGCCTAGAATACGAGCAATATTAGCTGATAGACCGGTACCTATTCCCATACTGATGCTATTGACAGCGAAGGTGACCGGAAAGGTATAGCTGATGGCGGCTAGAGCTTTGGTTCCCAGCAATGAAATGAAAAACGTGTCGATTAAGTTGAACATCAAAATAGCGAGCATACCCACACTCATGGGAATGGTCATCTTACGTAAAGTACTCGCGATGGGCGCAGTTAATAAACCATGTTTGTCTTCGCTATGATGAGCGGATGGTTTTTTTTCCAGCATCTTTGATGTCTATTCGGTGGGGTAATAACAAAGGATACAAGAAACTTTCTTTGTGGGCGAGCCAACATTTTATATATTTCCAATCCTTTTCGGCTATTGACGATAGGTTGTCTCTTCCCCACCAACAGCATTACTTGTAGTAAGATCTTGTTATTAAAAATCTTACTGCTACTGTTGATCTTTGCCCTGCCACAAGGAAGAGGAGTACAGTTGTTACTTAGGTTGTATTTAAAGGCTGTTAAGCTTTTGTTCTTTTAACTTAGTCACAAAAAACTTTTACTCTCCCCTTGGGATCAGAGGCTTAACCCCCTATATAGTTATCACAAGGTCTTAAGGGCCTGCTTATCAAATATACATGGAAATTTTCAGGAGAGATGACCAATGAACATTCGTCCATTGCATGACCGAGTTATCGTTGAACGCCAAGAAGTAGAATCCAAATCAGCGGGTGGTATTGTTCTTACTGGTTCGGCGGCAGAGAAATCAACCCGAGGAACAATTTTAGCTGTAGGCAAAGGTCGTATTTTAGAAAACGGCGAAGTACAGCCATTGGATGTTAAAGTGGGTGATACCATTATTTTCTCTGAAAGCTACGGCACAAAAACAGAAAAGATTGATGGTAAAGAAGTTCTAATCATGTCTGAGAATGACATCATGGCTATCGTTGAATAATAGCGACCATTGAGTAATTTTTTGCTCTGATAATAACAAGATTAAGAACAAAATTTAAAAAGGAAATCAAAGATGGCTACTAAAGACGTTAAATTTGGTAATGACGCACGAGTTAAAATGCTAGAAGGTGTTAACGTTCTAGCAGACGCGGTAAAAGTAACACTGGGTCCTAAAGGTCGTAACGTAGTGCTGGACAAATCTTTTGGTGCACCAGTTATTACTAAAGATGGTGTATCTGTCGCGCGTGAAATTGAACTGGAAGATAAATTTCAGAACATGGGCGCACAAATGGTTAAAGAAGTTGCCTCTAAAGCGAATGACGCTGCAGGTGACGGTACCACAACAGCAACGGTTCTTGCTCAAGCGATTGTCAGCGAAGGCCTAAAAGCTGTTGCTGCGGGTATGAATCCAATGGACTTGAAGCGTGGTATCGATAAAGCAGTCGTTGCAGCAGTCGAGCAATTAAAAGAGCTGTCTGTTGAATGTAACGACACCACAGCTATTGCTCAAGTTGGTACAATCTCTGCAAACTCAGATGTGAGTGTTGGCAACATCATTGCTGAGGCGATGGAAAGAGTTGGTCGTGATGGAGTTATCACAGTTGAAGAAGGTCAAGCACTGCAAGATGAGTTAGACGTAGTAGAAGGTATGCAATTCGACCGCGGTTATTTATCCCCTTACTTCATCAATAACCAAGAAGCGGGTTCGGTTGATCTAGAAAATCCATTCATCCTTCTGATTGATAAGAAAGTATCTAACATCCGTGAACTGCTTCCAGCTCTAGAAGCGGTAGCAAAAGCATCTCGTCCACTACTGATCATCGCTGAAGACGTAGAGGGCGAAGCATTAGCAACATTGGTTGTGAACAACATGCGTGGCATCGTTAAAGTAGCGGCAGTGAAAGCTCCTGGTTTCGGTGATCGCCGTAAAGCAATGCTACAAGACATCGCAATCCTAACTGGTGGTGTTGTGATTTCTGAAGAAGTAGGCCTAGAGCTAGAAAAAGTGGCTTTAGAAGACCTAGGTCAAGCGAAGCGCGTTGCAATCACAAAAGAAAACACAACCATTATCGATGGCGTAGGCGAAGAAGGCATGATCCAAGGTCGTGTTGCTCAAATCCGTCAGCAAATCGAAGATGCAACATCAGACTACGATAAAGAGAAACTACAAGAGCGCGTTGCTAAGCTAGCAGGCGGTGTTGCAGTCATCAAAGTTGGTGCAGCAACTGAAGTTGAAATGAAAGAGAAGAAAGACCGCGTAGAAGATGCACTTCACGCGACTCGCGCAGCGGTTGAAGAAGGCGTTGTTGCAGGTGGTGGTGTTGCTCTTATCCGTGCGGCGGCTAAGATTGCTGAACTGCAAGGTGACAATGAAGAGCAAAACGTTGGTATTCGCGTTGCTCTACGTGCAATGGAAGCGCCAATTCGTCAAATCACCACCAACGCGGGTGATGAAGAATCAGTCGTTGCGAACAACGTGAGAGCTGGTGAAGGTTCTTACGGCTACAACGCAGCAACAGGCGAATACGGCGACATGCTAGAGATGGGTATCCTAGACCCAACAAAAGTAACACGTTCTGCTCTACAGTTTGCCGCGTCTATTGCAGGTCTTATGATCACAACAGAAGCAATGGTAACAGACCTACCACAAAAAGACGGCCCAGCAATGCCTGATATGGGTGGCATGGGCGGTATGGGTGGCATGGGCGGTATGATGTAATCATTCTGTCTGTGTTGTCTAAACCAGATTAAATGAAAGCCGAGGATTGCTCCTCGGCTTTTTTGTTTCTCAATATTTTGTAACTTTGTTAGTCGTGGAGACTATTTGGTTAATCGCCGTGATGATTTACGCTGGAGAATTTTTTGGTGCACGCCTCGGCGCAATGCTTTGATGCGACTCTCTGCTTTATCTACCCCAAGTAAAACGATAAGGGCTAACACTGTAATGACGATGGATTGAGTCAGGTAGCCTAAACCAATCATCAAACCGATGCCTGCGAGTACCCAAATGACCGCAGCGGAAGTCACGCCATGGATCTTTCCATCTTGCGTCATCATCACTCCAGCGCCTAAGAAACCGACACCAGTAATAATTTGGCCCAGAACTCGTGCTTGATCCAACGTATTTGGGGATAAGGACACCGCCATGGACATAAATAAATAGGTTCCAGAGATAACCAAGATTGAGGTTCGGATTCCGACGGGTTTGCCACGAGTCTGTCGCTCAATACCGATCATTAAACCATTAATGGCACAGCAAAGTAGAGCGGCCCAGTTAAAGGGCCCGAGATCGAAAATGTATTCAAAAGTTATTGGCATTTTATCCTCCTAATTAGCGGAGTATGCACATAGAAATTCGCACAAGCGAACAAAAGCTTTTACTCGTGACGATAACTTTTATACGTCGTCGTGGTTACTCTAGATGCAGATCCAAGGGGGTTTTACTTGGGCGTCCGCCGATTTCTCGGGTCAGCTTAGGTACTAAGTAACCTGAAACGCGGGTAATCACACCTTGTATAATGGCTCTGGCTTTGTCATCGGAGATATAGTAGTGCGCTGCTCCTTGAACTTTATCCAAGACATGTAAGTAGTATGGCAGAATTCCAGCATCAAAAAGGGCTTCACTGAGCGCAACTTGCGTATCGATACTGTCATTTACCCCTTTTAACAGCACACTTTGATTCAACAAGGTAATGCCTGCTTGTCTCAGTTTGAGCATTTTCTGGCAAAATTCTGTATTGATTTCATTTGCATGGTTAATGTGAGTGACCATAATCACTTGTAGTGGTGAGTCGGCGAGCATCTTACATAGAGCATCCGTCACACGGGCAGGGATGACAACAGGTAAGCGGCTATGAATGCGTAAGCGCTTAATATGAGGAATGTGACTAATTTGTTCGATCAGCCACTCAAGCTCTTGATCTTTCGCCATCAAAGGATCGCCGCCGGAAAAAATGATCTCGTTGATCTCCGGCTGTTGCTTAATATATTCAAGACTGTTCGCCCAAGCTTGCTTACCGCTTTTGTTGTCTTGATAAGGGAAATGACGTCGAAAGCAGTAACGACAATTAACCGCACAGCCACCTTTGACGATCATCAGAGCACGATTTCGGTATTTATGCAGCAACCCAGGAGTCGAATTATCTTGTTCTTCTAGGGGATCTTGAGAGAAACCATCATGGACTTCAAACTCTTCACTTAGAGGTAATACCTGACGTAAAAGAGGATCGTATGGATTGCCTTTTTCCATTCTATCGATAAAACTTTGTGGGACACGCTGTGCAAATAGGCGACGTGCAGCAAACCCGTCCTGCCATGGAGAAGGATTAATTTCCAAATACTCCAGTAGTTTTGCGGGGTCAGAGATCCCATTCGATAACTGTTTGAGCCAGTTTTGCTCAACAGATTCGACTTTTCGGGTTATTATATGCGGCATTGAATTAGCTCTAAGAATGTAAAGAGGAAAAAATGGCTACAGTTAGCACCAATGAATTTAAAGGCGGCCTTAAGTTAATGCTTGATAACGAGCCTTGTGTCATCCTGGAAAATGAATACGTTAAGCCAGGTAAAGGTCAAGCATTCAACCGCGTTAAAATTCGTAAGCTTCTTTCTGGTAAAGTGCTAGAGAAAACCTTCAAGTCTGGTGACACTTGTGAAGTGGCAGACGTGATGGATATCGACCTAGATTATCTCTATTCAGATGGCGAATTCTACCACTTTATGAATAATGAGACGTTTGAGCAAATTGCTGCAGACGCAAAAGCGGTAGGTGATAACGCCAAGTGGTTAGTAGAGAACAACACTTGTATGATCACTTTGTGGAATGGTAACCCAATTACGGTTACGCCACCAAACTTCGTTGAGCTGGAAGTTATTGAAACAGATCCAGGCCTTAAAGGTGACACTCAAGGTACGGGTGGTAAACCTGCAACTTTGTCAACAGGTGCTGTTGTTCGAGTTCCACTATTTATCGCTATCGGTGAAGTGATCAAAGTCGATACACGTTCAGCTGAATACGTAGGTCGTGTAAAGTAATTACTTGATTCCATTTACAAAGGTCGCTTAAGCGGCCTTTTTTTATGCCTGCCAAATATTAATGATATAAAAGTAACAAAATGTTTCGGTAAAACCTTAGTTATTTTATGAATCTTTCGACTATTTCTTAACAATGCACTCTGATACATTAATTTTGTGGCTAGGGGAGGATAGCTATCACCATGACTTAAAAGCAATTATTTAAGTTCAGAGGAGATAATAATGTATGACAGAAACTTAGGAAGGGATCTAAAAATGGATGAACGGCGCCAGACATTACGAAGGGCACTTAAGGTTGCTTTGGTTGGTGTACCACTATTGGTATTAGGGTTGACGATCAATAGCTCGATTTTGATGACAGATGCTGGTTATAGCTATGTGCATCAGAATAATATGACTGGTGAATTAGATGTATTTACAGAGCCAGGTATTCATTTCCGAATGCCGTTTTTGTCTAAAATATCTAAGTATGATCAAGTGATTACCGTTTCATTTGGTAATAATACAGGCGAAGACTTTTATCAGCGTTTGAATCCTATTCAGGTGCGTTTTGCTGATACATACATTGGTCAAATTCCAGTGACGTTTCGATTTAAACTAAGCAATGATCCCGAAGCATTGAAAAAAATGCATAAAGAGTTCCGCAATAACAGCAACCTCATTGATGCGTTGTTAGTCAAAAATGCTCGTAACGTCACGGTGATTACCGCAACGCAATATACTGGGGAAGAATTTTTCCAAGGCGGTCTTAACCAGTTTAAATCTAAACTAGGGGATCAGCTCCGGGAAGGTATTTACCTTACTGAACGTCGACAAGTAGAGGTGGAAGAATTGGACTTAGCTCCGGTTGGTGTTAATCAAAGTAATGCGAATCAATTACAACGTACTAATCAACTGGTGTGGAAAACAGTTCCTATTGCAGACAAGGTGGGGCAGCCTATACGTCAAGATAATCCGTTGCAACAATATGGAATTCAAGTTACTCAGGTAACCATTGGTGATCCGCAACCGGAAAAGCAACTGGATAAATTATTGGCGGATAAGAAGCGTTTAGTGGCCGACCGTATTCGTGCGATTCAAGAGCAGGAAACGTCAAAAGCACAGGCAGAAACCGAGCAACTACGTAAAGAGATTCAACGAACTCGTGAAGTTCAGGATGCTCAACGTCGTAAAGAATTAGCCATTATTGCTCAGCAAAAAGAAGTTGAAGTTGCTCGTCAAATCGCGGAACGTGAAATTGTTGAAGTTGAAAAAACGAAACGCCTAGCGGAAGTTGAAAAAGAGAAAGAACTGGCTATTGCAGAAGCGAACCTTGCGATTCAAAAAGCGAATTCATTATCGGCAGAATTTGAAGCAAAAGCGATTCTGGAAACCGGGCGAGCAGAAGCAGAGGTTCTGAAAGCGAAATACGCCGCTTTAGGTGCAAATCATGAAGTTTACTTAGCTGAGCTGAACCGGGATGTAGCTAAGTCGTTGTACAGCAACTTGAAAAACTTCAAAGTGCAAATGCCGCAAAACTACATTGGTGGAGGCGATTCGGCTGGCCTTAAAACAAACCTAGATGTCATTACTGGCTTTGGTGCTCTGGGTTTAATGGACCAAACCAAAAAGGTCACCCAGCAATAAGAACATAGGTAGTCAAAAGCTTTAAAAGTAAAAAGATCATAGGTGACCAAAAGCTAAAAAATTAAAAAGAACATCGATGGTCAAATGCAAATTAAGCAAAAAGTACATAGGTGGCTGAAAGCTTAACAAGCGATGTATTTATTCTAAGAAAAGCAGTGAGTGGTAACTAAGAGAAAAGAGGCTGATATGGATTATCAGCCTCTTTGTTTATTCACTCGGACCCTAACAGCAGTATTAATATTTGCACTTTCTCTCAACCTTGAGTGATGAATCGGCAGAATGTACTGTTAATAGCAAAACTATAGCTATAGTGAGACAGATGGTAATTGAGCAAGGAAGCCTTATGTCTAAAGTAGAACAACATCACACGTTGGATGATTTTGTCGAATATCCACCACAACAAATGCTCGATAGAGCAGAAGCAAATTTGCACTTACTTCAACGGCGCCACTCGATTCGGAGTTTTTCCGATCGTCCTGTTGCTAAAGAGGTTATTGAACACTGCATTCGCGCTGCAGGAACGGCGCCTAGTGGTGCTAATCATCAACCTTGGCATTTTGTTGCCATTAATCAGGCAGAAATGAAAACTCAGATTCGCCAAGCAGCTGAAGATTTAGAAAGTACCTTTTATCAAGGGAGAGCGGGGCAAGAGTGGTTGGATGCACTAAAACCACTGGGAACTCATGCCAGCAAGCCTTATCTCGAAAAGGCCCCATGGCTTATCGCAGTCTTCTCACAAAAGAAAGGCGGCATAGAGAACAACGGTGAGCAAACCAATTACTATGTGCATGAATCGGTTGGAATCGCGACGGGTTTTTTGTTGCAGGCTTTGCATAACGCTGGGTTGGGGACGTTGACTCATACGCCTAAGCCGATGAGTTTTTTAAGTAAAATTTGTGGTCGGGATAATGACGTGGATCGCCCTTATATGCTGATTGTGACAGGTTACCCGGAAGACGATGCAACGATTCCTGAGCATGCCTTGCGCAAGAAGCCTCTTGAAGAAATCGCGACTTTTATAGAGTAATCAGCCACCCACAAAGAGTCACTGCGCTGAAAATAAGTGATAAAAAAGCTGGCAGGTGCCAGCTTTTTAGGATTTGCTTGGTTTAAATCATCAACACAAAGATAACAGCAAGCACAGAGATGAGCGCTGCGAACGCATAGCAGGCGATTTTACCAACCACACCAGTGTGCAGCTTTAGATCGTGCATACCGTGATGAAGACGGTGCATGGCATGCCACATTGGCAGAGCCAAAGTGGCGATGATAAACAGGCCTCCGATAAAGCTCGTGGCAAATTCGACAACTCGCTCGTAGCTAAGCGCTTGTTGATCAATCACCCCCATCGGAACCAAAAGGCCTAACACCAAAATGGTAATTGGGGTAAACATGGCAAACCACGTGCCCCCAGCTCCGAATAAGCTCCACCAGATAGGCTCATCAGAACGTTTTGGTGTTCTATTGATAGTGTAATTTGGTTTCATGAGTCAGCTCCTTACATCACAATGAGAACAATCAGTGAGATAAAGGCAACGGCTGCCCACTGAATAAGAACAATGATTTTCTTGTCTATCGGTTTTCCGTTTAAACGGATAGGCATCACTTGTGGCATCATATTAAAGAAGGTGTGAGCATGAAAAAGGCTACCCAGTAAAGCGACAACATTGATCGCCATAACGATAGGGTTCGCCATGAACTCTAACCAACTTTGCCAAGCTTGTGGCCCTTTTACTAACGCGCCTAAGCCCACCGTTAGGAAGAGAGTAAATAAGATAAGTGGCAATACCGTTGCTTCTCGTAACATATAAAAGCGGTAGAATGGATTATTTTGCCACCAAGTACGTTTTACTTCTCGGATGTAAGGCTTTCTGTTACTCATTACTTTGCCTCCACTTTATGAGGTGAACCATCAGGTTTAAGCATCGCGATAACAAAATCCATCGAAGAGGCGATCTTACCTTGGTTCACTGCCGCTGCAGGATCCACATTCTTTGGACAAACGTCAGAGCAATAGCCTACGAATGTACAACCCCAAGCACCATTTTCGCCATTAATTAACCCCATGCGTTCATCTTTGCCGTTATCGCGACTGTCTAAATTGTAGCGATGTGCCAGAGTCAAAGCTGCAGGTCCAATAAATTCAGGATTTAGACTAAATTGAGGGCAGGCGGCGTAACACAAACCACAATTGATACAAGCGGCAAACTGCTTATATTTGGCCATTTGTGCAGGTGTTTGCAGGTTGGTGCCATCTTCCTGTTTACGATCGTTACCGATGATGTAAGGCTTGATCGCTTCTAAACGTTCAATGAATGGCGTCATGTCGACAATCAAATCTTTCTCGATAGGGAAATTGGCTAATGGCTCGATCGTAATACCGTCTGGGTAATCGCGAAGAAAGCTTTTACATGCGAGCTTAGGTACGTTGTTGACCATGATGCCACACGAGCCGCAAATCGCCATTCGACAAGACCAGCGATATGACAGCTGTTTATCGAGGTTGTCTTTGATGTAACCAAGAGCATCAAGAACGGACATAGTGTCATCAAACGGCACATCGTAGCTTTGGATGTAAGGCTGCGTATCTTTTTCAGGGTCGTAACGCAGAATATCGACTTTTTGAATGCGGTTAGCGGGCATTATGCTTGCTCCTCTGCATGTGGAGTTACGGCCTCAGTTTGTGTTGTTTGCTTTTGTGTGGCGGTTTGCTCTTGTGCGGCGGCTTTCTCCGCTGCTTCACCATACAAACGTGCTTTTGGCTGAGATTTAGTGATGGTGACATCGCTGTATTCTATGCTCGGCGAGGCATCGGCTTGGAAGAAGGCGAGAGAGTGCTTGAGGAAGTTTTGATCATCACGCTCTGTGCAGCCATCATCAAGACGTTGGTGTGCGCCACGAGATTCTTTGCGCAAAATTGCCGAATGCACCATGGCTTCAGCCACTTCAAGACCATAACCAACCTCGATGGCGTATAGCAGGTCGGTGTTAAAGACCTTGCCTTTGTCTTGAATTCGGATACGTTTGTAACGAGCTTTAAGTTCGGCCAGTTTATCGATGGTTGCTTGCATCAAATCTTGTTGACGATAAATGCCACAGCCGGCTTCCATGGTATGCCCCATTTCTGTGCGAATATCTGCCCAGTTTTCATCACCTTCTTGGCCCATTAGCGCTGCAATACGTTGCTCAACAGCCTTGACTTGAGTCGCAATTGAATGGTCATTCCACCCGCTGAATTCAGCGGCATGTTTGACGGCTTGTTCACCAGCAACACGACCGAATACGACGAACTCAGCGAGAGAGTTGGACCCCAGACGGTTAGCTCCATGTAACCCGACAGAGGCGCATTCACCTACGGCGAACAGACCTTTAATACGCGTCTCACATTGTGCGTTGGTTTCAATACCGCCCATGGTGTAATGCACGGTTGGGCGAATTGGAATTGGCTCTTTGGCTGGATCGACATTGACATAGGCTTTGGCGAGTTCACAAATAAAGGGTAAGCGTTCTTGCAAATATTCCTCTCCGAGGTGACGAAGATCAAGGTGTACGACATCCCCAAGAGGATGTTTGATGGTGTTACCTTTTTGCTGTTCATGCCAGAATGCTTGAGATACTTTATCGCGTGGCCCCAACTCCATGTACTTGTTTTTTGGCTCTCCAATGGGGGTCTCTGGCCCCATGCCGTAGTCTTGCAGATAGCGATAACCATTTTTATTAATGATGATCCCACCTTCACCGCGACAGCCTTCGGTCATGAGAATACCTGTTCCAGGTAGGCCAGTCGGGTGGTACTGAACAAACTCCATATCACGTAATGGTACTCCATGACGATAAGCCATCGCCATCCCATCGCCGGTAACAATGCCACCATTGGTATTACAGTGATAGACTCGTCCAGCCCCACCTGTTGCAAGGACTACAGACTTGGCTTTGATCGTCACAAGTTCACCTTCTGACATATGGATGGCAATGAGCCCTTGTGCTTGACCCTTATCCACCAATAAATCAATCACAAAGTATTCATCAAAGCGTTTGATATTGCTGTACTTCACCGATGTTTGGAACAAGGTGTGCAGCATATGGAAGCCTGTTTTATCGGCCGCGAACCAAGTACGTTCAACCTTCATACCACCAAAGCGACGCACGTTGACTTCGCCATTATCTTTACGGCTCCACGGACAGCCCCATTGCTCCATCTGGATCATTTCACGGGTTGCATTTTCTACAAAATATTCCACAACATCCTGTTCACATAGCCAGTCACCACCGCCGACAGTATCGTTAAAGTGGTTATCTAAACTATCTTCATCCTTGATAACTGCTGCCGAACCACCTTCTGCTGCAACTGTATGGGAACGCATAGGGTAAACTTTAGAAATCAAAGCGACTTCTAAGTCAGGGTTTGCTTCAGCTGCTGCAATGGCAGTACGAAGGCCAGCGCCGCCTGCGCCGATGACTGCGATATCTGTGATGATCGTTTGCACAGTTATCCTCCAGTTGGTGATGCGGAAAATCCGCTTGTTATTGTGAACATGAAAGGCGAACAAGCCCTCACTTTTAGTAGGGGTAGTGTAGGGGAGGTCTAAGGGGCAAAAATTGATGTATTTAGGTTTTTCTGTCGGTAAAGTAGCCTGGAAATGATAAAATATAGGATATGTGATTATTATCACGTGCTTGATATGATCAGCTTTTCTTGTAGAAGGACTAGGAAAAACAGGCCAAAATTGCTATTTTTCGTACTTTTATTGTTCTTAGAGTTCTGTTATGCAAACGACCTGGCAACCGAGTGCCTCGATATCAAATCTTCGTCAGCGAGCAGCTTTAATCGCGAGCATTCGTCAATTCTTCACTGATCGACAGGTCATGGAAGTGGAAACGCCTGCGATGAGCCATGCTACGGTTACGGACATTCATTTACAGACCTTCCAAACCCGTTTTGTTGGCCCTGGCTATGCGGATGGTCAGCCATTATTTTTTATGACTAGTCCTGAGTTTCACATGAAGCGTTTATTGGCGGCGGGCAGTGGTTGTATTTATCAGATCGGTAAAGCATTTCGTAATGAAGAAAGTGGCCGACATCATAACCCAGAGTTCACCATGTTAGAGTGGTATCGAGTGGGCTTTGATCATCATCAGTTAATGGATGAGATGAACGAGTTACTACAGGCGGTATTGCGATGCGAGGCAGCAGAGCGAATGACCTATCAACAAGCTTTTCTCAATGTGCTCAAGGTGTGTCCACTTGAGGCGTCGATGGCTGAATTGAAAGAGGTTGCTGATACGCTCGGCTTAAGTGACATTGCGGCACAAGAAAATGATCGCGATACGCTTTTACAATTATTGTTTAGCGTGGGTGTGGAGACTTGTATCGGCCAGCAGGTTCCCGTCTTTGTTTATGACTTTCCTGCTTCTCAGGCCGCTTTAGCCAAGATTAACCAGCAAGATCCTCGTGTGGCGGAGCGTTTTGAAGTGTATTTTAAGGGAATTGAATTAGCTAATGGCTTTCATGAGCTGGATAATCCACATGAGCAGCGAGCTCGTTTTGAGCAAGACAACGCCAAGCGTCTGGAAATGGGGCTGCCAGTCCAACCGATTGACCAGAACTTGATTGAGGCGCTACATGCTGGACTGCCAGATTGTGCTGGGGTGGCTCTGGGTATAGACCGTTTGATTATGTTGGCACTCGGTTGTGAGAATATTGACCAAGTGAGTGCGTTTTCGTTTCCTATTGCTTAAATAGAATATAATGAAAACAATGTTATACGTTGGGTTTTGGTTAAAGGGGGACTATCGACCTAAGCCACTTGAGCCGTTATACTCGCTTGCTGAATGAGAAGGGAGTTTGATAACAATGAAAACGCGCGACAGAATTGTCTATGCTGCCCTAGAGTTGTTCAATCAACAGGGTGAACGTAACGTGACAACCAATCATATTGCTGATCACCTTGAGATCAGTCCGGGTAATCTCTACTACCATTTCCGTAATAAGCAAGAAATTGTGCGTGATATTTTCACGCTCTACTCGAATGAATTAATTGAGCGCTTTACGCCTATTCAAGGCTCACAAGAGAGTTTAACCATGTTAAAGCGCTATCTTGATTCCATTTTTACTTTAATGTGGAAATATCGTTTCTTCTACGCAAATTTACCAGAAGTTCTCGCTCGAGATGAGCACCTACACGAAGCTTACATCGATATTCAGAATCAGTTACAAGCCAACTTAATTGCCATTATGCAAGAGTTTGTCTCGATGAGATTATTGGATGTGGAACCGCAACAAATGGAATCTTTGGTGCGTACCTTACACCTGATTGCTTGCAGCTGGTTAGCTTACCAACTCGCGATGTCACCAAAAACACCGATCACAGAGCAAATGGTTAAGCAAGGCATGCTACAGATGCTCAATGTTGTTAAGCCAGTCGCAACATCACAAGGGATGGAGCAGTTAATTCTGCTTGAAGATGCGGTTAACGCATTACACAGTTAATCTAGTGCTTTTCGGTGTGTTGAGGCCAATATTCAATGAATTACGATGTCTTTAATGGTGACGCGGATGGGATTATTGCCTTACTTCAACTGCGTTTGGCCAATCCAACTGATGCTCAATTGGTCACGGGAGTAAAGCGGGATATTCACTTGCTAGACAAACTCACCGTTCAAGCGGGTGATGAGCTGACGGTGTTGGATATTTCAATGGAGAAAAACCGTGTTGGTCTAGAAAATGCGCTAAGGCAAGGGGCTAGAGTATTTTATGCCGATCATCACCAAGCTGGTCACATGCCCAAACATGAAGGTTTAACCGCGCACATCAATCTAGACGCCAATATTTGTACGGCTTTGATTATTGACGAGCTTTTAGAGCAGCGTTTTCATCATTGGGCGATTGCAGGGGCCTACGGCGATAATTTATTGGCAAAAGCGGAACAACTGGCTGATCTTGCTGGGCTGAATAGCGAGCAAAAGACACAGTTGGAGCAGTTAGGGACGCTGATTAATTACAATGGTTATGGTGCTCAATTGGATGACCTTCATTTTCACCCGGCCGATTTGTTCCGTGCTTTAGTCCAATATCCTTCTCCCTTCGATGTGATTGCGGATCTTACTTCTCCTTTTTATTCCCTACAATCGGCTTACCAGCAAGATATGACACGAGCACAAAGTGTGTCGGCAATGTATGAAGGTCAACGATTAAAACTGTTTGAGTTACCGAATCAGGCATTCTCTCGTCGGGTCAGTGGTGTGTATGGCAATTGGTTGGCCAATCAGGAGCCAAACTTTGCTCATGCAGTGTTAACCGATAATGGTGATGGCAGTTTTACCGTGTCTCTTCGAGCTCCTCTTAACAATAAGCAAGGAGCTATGGCTGTGTGTGGGCAGTTTCCATCGGGAGGTGGAAGACAAGCCGCAGCAGGCATCAATCAGCTACCTAAAGCCTCGCTAAATGCTTTTATTTCGGCGGTAGAACAGTATTACGCTTAAACTTTGTTGGCGGTAAGATGACCAAAACAACTTTGTTTAACGGCGTTTGAGCCACGATTTGGGGTTTTGCGCTTCGCTGTTACGGCGAATTTCAAAATATAAAGAAGGTCTTTCTTGCCCGCCAGTATCTCCCGCTAGGGCAATGACTTCCCCTTTAGTGACTTTATCACCTTCCTTTTTGGTCAAGGCTTGGTTGTAGCCGTACAACGTCATGTCACCTTTGCCGTGATCGAGTAGGACGACTAAACCATAACCACGAAGGTATTCTGCAAAGACAACGGTACCGGGATAAACCGCTTTAACTTGTTGACCATAGCTGGCAGACAGCACGATGCCTTTCCAGTTAACTTGACCCGTTTGTCGGGTGCCAAAATTATGCAGAACGCGACCCTTGATTGGCCATGGCAGTTTACCGCGCTGTTTCGCTAAACCATCCATGGGAACGGCGTTACGTTTTGCTGCTTTAGCTATCTCAGCTTTGAGGCGAGTTTCATTGCGTTGCAGTTCGGCCAAATAACGCTTGTCATCTTTAATGCTTTTCTGAATTTTATTCAGTGTGCCTTTACGTTGTGATTGCGTTTTAGCAAGAGAGGTCTTTTTCTCTGACTGCTGGGTGAGTAGAGTTTGAATTTGCTGCTTTTCTAATTCCAATTGCTTTTTGTTGTATGCTAAAGCTTCCGTTGTTTTATTTATAGCGTCAATAACGTTTGCGCGTGCTTGAGCCAAGTGTTGAAAGTATTGACTGATCCGGTCTTCTTCTACCCCGTCATTGAGTAAATGGCCATTGGCTTTGGCTCGGTCAGTCATGTAGTAGACTTGGAGAAGTTGTTTGAGCTCCTGCTCTTGAGTGTTGCGTTGTTCTTCTTGGCGAGTGATTTTGCTTTCTAACTTAGCAATGTTTTGATCGGCTTTCGTTAATTCGGCTTTGGTGGTTTTGATGTCTTTTTCGAGTTTGGAGATCCCCAGCTCTTGGCTTTTTAGTGATTGTTGTAGCTCATTAAGCTGTTTCTCTTGTGAGGTCAAAGATTTCTTTTGACGTGAAATTTCACTCGATACACCTTTTAACTCTTTCTGACTGGCTGAGTAGGCGGTAAGAGGGTGGGTGATGAATAGAGCGCCTACTAATAGTAAACTTGAGCGCACTACCGAAAAATGTTGTTGTTGCACTTAGATATTACCTGCCGCATTGATGTAAGGTTCTAGATGGCTATATGCCGTCACCGTTAACAAAGCTTTTAAAGCCTTGGTCCATATCGAGAGATGGTTTGTCCGTTTTAGGGCGCCCTAGGATTTTTGCTGGGACACCTGCCACCGTAGTATGAGGAGGTACTGGCTGTAATACCACGGAACACGAACCAATTTTAGCCCCTTCACCCACTTCAATATTACCGAGAATTTTTGCCCCAGCTCCAATCATCACGCCCTCACGAATTTTAGGGTGACGATCGCCGCATTCTTTACCAGTACCACCGAGTGTGACGTCTTGTAATATGGAAACGTCATTCTCCACTACGGCTGTTTCGCCGATGACAATCCCTGTGGCGTGGTCAAGCATGATACCACTGCCGATCCGTGCTGCTGGGTGGATATCAACTTGGCAAGCCACAGAAATCTGATTTTGCAGGTAAGTGGCCAGAGCAAAACGGCCCTGTTTCCATAACCAGTTTGCCACTCGATAGCCCTGTAGAGCATGGTAGCCTTTGAGGTAAAGCAATGGCATGGAGTACATTGATACCGCAGGGTCACGAGTCACGGTTGCGCAAATATCGCAAGCAGCGCTGTCGGTTATCATTGGGTCGGCAGCAAAGGCTTCTTCAACTACCTCACGCACTGCCATCGCTGGCATAGAAGCGGTGTTCAATTTATTGGCTAAAATGTAGCTCAATGCCGCACATAAACTGTCATGCTTGATGATAGTAGCATGATAAAAACTTGCCAGCATGGGCTCTTGCTCTGACATTTCACGGGCTTCTGAGACAATTTTATCCCAGACTTTTTTCTTCTTGCAGTCTTTCATGTTTGTTTCCTGATTCATTCTTCCGTGATCTGCCAGTGTCTTTTATTTTACCTATATTACTTTAAATAATTTTTGAAGCTTACTTACCCTCGGTCTTTTTATCTCGTGCGAGTAAATCTTGAGCAGCTTGGCGTGCTTCTTTCTCTTGATACAATACTTGGTAAATTTGGTCAACAATTGGCATCTCAACACCCATACGTTGAGCTAACACCCAAACTTCTTTGGTATTACGATAACCTTCGACAACTTGACCAATTTCTTCTTGAGCGACATCAACACCTTTTCCCTGCCCAAGAGCTAAGCCAAAGCGACGGTTGCGTGACTGATTATCGGTACACGTCAAGACTAAATCACCAAGTCCAGCCATGCCCATAAAGGTATCCGGCTGAGCACCTAGCGCGGTACCAAGGCGGGTCATTTCTGCTAATCCTCGGGTAATCAAGGCAGTACGAGCATTGGCACCAAAACCAATACCATCGGACATACCTGCCCCAATTGCGATGACGTTTTTGACTGCCCCACCAAGTTGCATACCAATAAAGTCATGATTGGCGTAGACGCGGAATGTTTTTCCGCAGTGAATTTGCTCTTGTAGGTCAGAGAGAAAATCAGTATCGGGTGAAGCAACTGAGATGGCGGTTGGCATGCCCATCGCTAACTCTTTGGCAAACGTCGGGCCTGACAGGACAGCAAGAGGGTAATGCTCACCAATGACATCAAAAGCCACATCTTTTAGCAGGCGGCCTGTTTCGGGCTCTAATCCTTTAGTTGCCCAGCAAATACGCGAATCCTGACGTAAGAAAGGTTTGAAACTACAGAGAACTTGGCCAAAAACATGGCTTGGAACCACAACTAATAGGTCACGGCTTGCTTGCACGGCTTTTTCTAAGTTTGATTCAATGATTAGACTTTCTGGAAAATCAATATTCGGTAGAAAAGCATGGTTAGCTCGGTCATGTTCAAGGCGAGCCATGTGGTCAGGATCGTGTCCCCACAGAATAATGTTTGCTCCATTGCGAGCTAGTGAGATTGCTAATGATGTTCCGTATGAGCCTGCTCCAATAACGGTCATATTGATCGTCTTACCGTAAGCATTATTTGAGTTTGTTGATGCCATATTACCACCTAGTTATCTTTTTATTACTAGTGATCTAGTCCATAAGCTCCAGATTTTACTGATACTAGAGGCTAGGGACTAGGAACTTTTGTGAGAAATAAAAAATGCACATTACATCATGAGAAGATGTTTTGTGCATTTTTATTGAACGTTTCACGTATCAAAAGCTTAGATACGTATTATGCTAGATTGAATTATGCTTCGACTTCGCCTTGCTGTGCTTGTTGCTGTAGATAGTTCATAAACAGCGCATCGAAGTTAACCGGTGCTAGGTTCAGCTGTGGGAACGTGCCTTTTACCACTAAGCTTGAGATAGTTTCACGAGCGTATGGGAATAGGATGTTCGGACAGAAAGCTCCTAGGCAGTGTGCTAGTTGGCCTGCTTCCATTTTATCAGCAGTGAAAATACCACCTTGCTGAACTTCACATAAAAATGCGGTTTCTTCTTCATTCTTCACTGTTACAGTGAGACGCAGAATAACTTCGTAAACACCTTCGCCAAGCTCGCGACTTTGAGTGTCTAGGTCTAGTTTAACATCTGGATTCCATTCTTTTTGGAAAATTACTGGAGAATTCGGAGCTTCGAAAGAAACGTCTTTCAGGAAGATACGTTGAATTGCAAAGTTTTGTTGTGCGTCTTGTGGTGCTGCTTCAGCCATTTTTCTATTCCTTAATCAATAATGAGTTTGGTGTCACTAAATGCCCTAAACCCAAGGAGAGGTTTTGTTCTGAGGCTAACGAAGAGATTCAACTTTGACCAGATGAGGTGCTGATTTCGTTGCAGGACTTCACATCTTAGTGTTGTTGTTGATTCTAAATTGTTCAGTTAATACCTCAGGCGATTTGCGCTGTAATATTCCTGAGGCCTTATTTCTTTCCTCGAATTAGAGGAAGGTTAGCTTCATTCCACGCAATCAACCCATTTTTTAGTAGGCTGACATTAGTAAAGCCCGTTTTTACAAGTAGGTTTGCACTTTCTTGAGCAGTGTGGCCTGTTTTGCATACTAGGATGATTGGGTCTGATTTACGCTTTTCAAGTCCACGAAGCGTTCCCGCTTTAATATCTGATGGTAAAATGTGAACTGAATCAGTGATATGGCCTTGCTTGAATTCATCTTTCGAGCGTATGTCGACGACGACACCACTTTCACGGTTTATCAGATGAGTTAATTGACTTACGTTGATGACTTTGTAGGGAGCGGTTGCTGATTTAACAATTGTAGTGATAAGAGCAACCAAAAGGCCTACCCAAACCAAAGATAGAATCATGTTTTGTTGGAAAAATTCAATGTACTCTTGCATGTCTTGAGCTCTTGCATGTTTGGCAGAAAATAAAGCTGGAGTATAGCGAGGTTAGTCGCCTTAGGCGAGAGGGTTAAAGCGTTCTCGTTAATAATTGAGACCTATACATTTAGGTCTAATATAATCGAAATACTCTTATTTGACAAAAAGGTCACTGTCATTGGCCATATTAGAAAAAAACTATCAATGTGATTGTTAAAAACGATGGTTATTTTTTTCTTCTAGGGTGCATAATAGGAATCATGATTTGTAAAAGTGTCTTCTTGCCTTGATTGAACGAATAATAAAAGTCTTTAAGAGTAGGATATAGATTATCAAGAACGGGGCACTGAAGCGTTTGAATAAATGGGGAGAAGTATCGGACTAAAAGAACAAACTGTAATATAGCAACAATAAATCACACACATTATTTGATCTTACCCTACAGTTTTGGGTGCAAAGTGTAGTAAAATTACGCTAGTTTTGTTTTAAGGTTCGTTTAGGTTTTACCCTATACCAACAGTTACTTAAATTTGATGAGGTCATTACTATGTCAGCTAAAAAGCCATTAGCTCTAGTTATCCTTGACGGTTACGGTCACCGTGAAGACACAGCAAGCAACGCAATTGCCAATGCCAAAACACCAGTAATGGATGCACTTATTGCGAATAACCCGAATACATTAATTTCTGCTTCTGGTATTGATGTTGGTTTACCTGATGGTCAAATGGGTAACTCAGAAGTGGGTCATACTAATATTGGAGCAGGCCGTGTTGTATATCAAGATCTGACTCGTATTACTAAATCTATCGCTGATGGTGAGTTCACTGAAACTGCAGCGCTGATGGCAGCGATTGATACTGCAGTCGAAGCTAATAAAGCAGTACATATCATGGGGCTGATGTCGCCAGGCGGTGTTCACTCTCATGAAGACCATATTTATGCTGCAGTAGAAATGGCGGCAGCCCGTGGTGCTGAGAAGATTTATCTACACTGCTTTTTGGATGGGCGTGATACTCCGCCACGTAGTGCAGAAGGTTCGCTTCAACGCTTCCAAGACCTTTTTGCCAAATTAGGTAAAGGACGTGTTGCTTCATTAGTAGGTCGCTACTACGCAATGGATCGTGATAACAACTGGGAACGTGTTCAAGTTGCTTATGACCTTCTGACTCAAGCCAAAGCAGAGTTTCATGCAGAAACGGCTGTAGCAGGTTTAGAAGCGGCTTACGCTCGTGATGAAAATGATGAGTTTGTTAAAGCAACAGCAATCAAAACTGCAGAGCAAGAAGACGCAATCATGCAAGATGGTGACGCGGTGATCTTCATGAACTATCGTGCAGATCGTGCTCGCCAGATTACTCGCACTTTTGTTCCGGAGTTTGATGGTTTTGAACGTGCGACTTTCCCAGCGGTTAACTTTGTTATGCTAACGCAATATGCCGCTGATATTCCGCTTGCGACGGCCTTCCCACCAGCATCACTAGAAAATACTTACGGTGAGTGGTTGTCTAAGCAAGGTCAAACTCAGCTACGTATTTCTGAAACAGAGAAATATGCTCACGTGACTTTCTTCTTCAATGGTGGTGTTGAAAACGAGTTTGCTGGTGAAGAGCGTCAGCTTGTGGCTTCTCCAAAAGTCGCTACGTATGACCTTCAACCAGAAATGAGCTCTCCTGAGCTAACTGAAAAGCTGGTTGCTGCAATTAAATCGGGTAAGTTTGATACTATCATTTGTAACTATCCAAATGCTGATATGGTTGGTCATACGGGGGTTTATGAAGCCGCTGAGAAAGCAATCGAAGCGCTAGACGAAAGTGTTGGCAAAGTGGTAGAAGCCATCAAAGAAATCGGGGGACAGTTACTGATCACTGCTGACCACGGTAACGCTGAAATGATGGTGGACCCAGAAACAGGTGGTACACATACGGCACATACTAACCTACCAGTACCTTTGATTTATGTCGGTGACAAAGAGATTGAATTCAAGTCAGGTGGTAAGTTATCAGACCTTGCACCAACAATGTTGTCTCTTGCTGGCTTAGAGATTCCTGCTGAAATGTCTGGTGATGTTCTGACTAAATAAGCACGTTTTTACTGAAAAGACATATACCCTAAAGCCCTTGGTTAGAGATAACCAAGGGCTTTTTAGTCATGTCTAAAACATCGGCAATCAGATAACGTGAAGAGTAAAAAAGCCTCTGAGGTCAGTCAGAGGCTTTGCGATTAATGAGCGTCTAGAAAAGCCGAAGAGGCTCTTTGAGCTCGATATGCTTGAGCTCGCAGCGCTGATTTCTTCTTACTTGGTCTTACTGCTTATGCGCGAATGGCGTGCCCATCAGTGTCGGCTTACCATTTTCAATGCTGGCATCGAATGTTACGGTATCTTTAGCAAACAGGTTAATGACCGTTGAACCAAGTTTGAAGCGGCCCATTTCTTCGCCTTTGTTCAATTTAATTGCTTGTTCACCCTCTGCTGGGTAGTCCCACTTGTACACTGTATTACCACGTGGTGGTGTGATCGTGCCAGCCCAAACTTGTTCAATACTACCTACAATTGTTGCACCGACAAGCACTTGTGCCATTGGCCCAAAGTCTGTGTCAAAAATACACACAACACGTTCGTTACGAGCGAATAGATTTGGTACATTTTCTGCTGTTAATGGATTAACAGAGAACAGATCGCCAGGAACATAGATCATTTGACGCAAAGTTGCATCACACGGCATATGGACACGATGATAGTCTCTTGGCGATAGGTAAAGTGTTGCAAAGGAACCGTCTTGGAATTCTTGGGCAAGTGCTGCATCCCCACCTAAGAGTTCTTGAGCTGAGAAATGATGGCCTTTCGCTTGGATTAGCTGACCATTTTCAATCGCACCGAATTGGCTCACGCAAGCATCAGCCGGGTGAGTTATCACGGACTCGTCTTGTGTGATTGGGCGTGCGTCTTCTTTTAGTTCACGGACGAAGAATTCATTGAAGCTCTCAAAATGCTCTGGGTTTGAGTGCTTCGCTTCATCCATGTTGACGTTATATTGCTTTATAAACCAGCGAATTACGGCTGTTGTTAGACGACCAGCTTTAGCGGAAGCCAATTTGCCTACCAAGCGGGTTAAACCATGCTGAGGAAGCCAGTATTGCAGTCCAACTTTAATTTTATCCATCTCTAATTCCGATACTTCTGTTAGATTCTCGCGTTAAGATGCGAGATATTACTAAATTTTGTTCTTATTGTCTGTCTTATCCCAAAAAGCCTGTTGCTATAAGGTGAGAGAGAAACAAAGAGATCCATTGAGCTGTTGTATTGAAGATAAAAAGCTGACGATTCAACTTACCAATTAATCATCACAATGGTTACGATATACCCAAGCACCTGAAATGACTTGGGTATAAGTACTTGACGTTTAATTATACAACATTGAGTGCGTTTGACTACAAATCCGCTTTCTTACTGCGTGAGTACTGTCGGTTTGCTTTATTTTCCAACATGCTATCCAAAATACGATGATAGTTATCAAATCGAACTTGGCTGACTTCGTTTTGTTCTACCGCTTCACGTAGTGCACATCCAGGATCGTCTACATGTTTGCAATCTCTGAACTTACACAAGCCAAGAAATGGACGAAACTCGACAAAAGCTTTGGTGATTTCCTCTGATTCTAGGTGCCAGAGGCCGAATTCACGAACACCGGGAGAGTCGATCAGATCACCGCCTGTCGGGATGTGGTAAAGGCGGGCAGCTGTTGTGGTATGTTGACCTAAACCAGAGTTTTCTGAAATGGCCCCTTCTTCAACTTCATTTTCGAGCTCCGGCATTAATGCGTTAACCAAGCTCGATTTACCCACGCCAGATTGCCCGACGAAGATATTAATCCGTCCATGAAGATGGGCTTCTAACTCGGCGATGCCTTCACCGGATTCTTTACTCACAAACAGGACTTTATAGCCAATACGTTGATATTCTGTCAGCCAATCTTGATAGGTATTTCGTTCTTCAACGGAGAGTAAATCAATTTTGTTGAGTACCAGCAATGGTGCTATTTTTAGCGTTTCTGAAGCAACAAGGTAGCGGTCAATAATATTGAGTGAAAGTTCCGGTAAGACCGACGACACAATCACCATTTGATCCACATTGGCAGCAACGGGTTTTAATCCATCGTAGTAATCTGGGCGAGTTAAAACGGAGGTTCTTGGCTCGACGGCTTCAACAACACCAGAAATACCTGACATCGATTCTAACCCTTCTCGCCATAGCACGCGGTCACCAGAGACAAGAGATTCAATGCCGCGGCGAAGATTACAACGCTGAATGTCACCGGTTGCTAGATCTTCGATGTCGGCATGTTGGCCAAAGCGTGTAATGACTAACCCTTGCTTACTGGCACCGAGCATCGCTTCATCCCACTGGATTGAGTCTTCTTGCTTTTTTAAACGCTTTTGTTGGTTGTTGCGTACTCGACGCACCTGACCTTTGGTTAACTTTTTCTTTTTTGCCACAATTTTGTACTTAATATGAGTTCGCTCAACCGTTTTGATCGGCGTTGTGAGTATCGTGTTTCAAGTATTTTCAGGTATAGTACCTCTTTTAGCGATAAACAAATAGGCGGCATAACTATGTCTTTTAGCGATCAAAACTTGATTTGGGTTGACTTAGAGATGACAGGACTTGATCCTGAAACGCATAAAGTCATTGAAATCGCTTCTATTGTCACCGACAGTGAACTGAATATTTTAGCCGAAGGGCCAGTACTTGCGATTCATCAAAATGAAGCAGAATTAGCCAAGATGGATGAGTGGTGCACCAATACTCACACTAACAGTGGATTGGTCGAACGTGTGCGTCAGAGCCAAATCTCAGAACAACAGGCGGTTGAACAAACTATTGCTTTCTTGGAGCAGTGGGTGCCAAAAGGTGTTTCACCTATCTGTGGTAACAGTATTGGACAAGATCGTCGCTTTCTCTACAAGCATATGCCGGAACTGGAGGCGTACTTCCATTATCGCTACTTGGATGTCAGTACTCTGAAAGAACTTACTCGTCGATGGAAGCCACAGATATTAGCTGGATTCAGCAAACAGGGAACGCATCTTGCGCTCGATGATATTCGTGAGTCGATTGCTGAACTTAAATACTATCGAGAAACCATTTTTAAGATCTAACTGTTAAAGTTGTGATCCAAATTGTTGAAACTAATAAGTGTTTTGCTTGCTTTTTCATCATTTGGAAAAAAAATAAAGTTTTTTTTAAGGAAGGGCTTGCATCGCAAAAAAATGCTCTTATAATTCGCACCCCTAAACAGCGGAAACGTTGTTGAT
>NZ_BJXJ01000027.1 GCF_007990935.1 Vibrio sagamiensis NBRC 104589 | reverse complement strand
TTGTTGCTGCTGGTCCTGCTGTTGTTGCTGTTGGTCCTGCTGCTGTTGTTGCTGGTCCTGTTGCTGTTGTTGCTGGTCCTTAAGTTTTTCTTCGACAATAGCGAGATTCTTTTTTGCCGATTCAAAATCAGGTTTCTCTTTAAGTAGTTGTTTGTAAAGGTCCGCCGCGTCTTGTAACTGAGCATTTTGGGCTAATGCATTGGCTAAGTTATAACGCCCTTCAAGCGTTGTATTGTTTTTGAAGGAATTAATGGCAGCTTGGTAGTCTCCTGCTTGGTAGCTTGCGGCACCTTGCCAAGTTGGGTCAGTAAAGGTTTGCTGAGCTTTCTCAAACTCTCCTTGCTGATACCACTGTTGACCTTGCTGATCTTGATTTAAGAATGGGTTGGCTTGTACTTTGTGTGACATGGTAAAGGGCATAATCGTGATAAACACCATCCATATCATTCCTTTACGGAACAAGAAAACAGCTGGTATCAGTAGGATAGGCAGTAACCAAAAGCCATCATTGATACGTGAGTTAGTCTGCATATCTTCATTTTTAGTTGTGGTCATACTGTCATTGGCTAAATTGGTAAAAGCCGCAATATTTTCAACATCACGATTGTTATGTTGAATAGGTACAAATAAGCCACCTGTGTCTCTGGCGAGTTTTTGTAAATTTTTGAGGTTGGTTTTAGCAATTACAGTATTACCCTGACGATTTCTCATCAAAGAGCCATCTGGAAGGGCGATTGGAGCGCCATCTGCTGTACCAATCGCAAGAACAGAAACTCGAACTTTTTTACCTTGAAGTAGCGCGAGTGAATCGGAGAGCTCCTGATCACTTAAGTCATCAGCTAACAGAATAATATCACCCTGATCAACTCCGGCTTGAGTCAACTGTTCCAGAGAAGTTTTAATCGCAGAGGCTAGGTTCGAACCTTGAAACGGCATTAATTCTGGAGACAAATGTTCAATAATGCCAGCCAGAGTGTTTGAGTCTGTCGTTAGAGGACTGAGAGTATAGGCATCACCAGCATAAGCAACGAGCCCCGTCGCGCCTTCCTTCCATTTGGGAAGTAGGTCAAGAGCTTTATAGCGAGTCTGGGTCAGTCGGTTTGGTTTGATATCGGTCGCGTACATTGAACGAGACATATCCAAAATTAAGACTCGATTCTGACCTAATTTAAAGCTAGGTAACGCGTTCTCCTGCCAGCTTGGACCAGACAGTGCGATGCAAGTAATCATCCATGCCCCCGCCCATATAGCAGAGTAATGCTTTTTCTTAACGGCTTGACCCAAAGCCTTAGCGAGGTGAGGGGCAATCAGTGAGGATCGCTGAATTTGATAGCGACTATTTATCGCGATGACGATAGGAATGAGTATCAGTCCTAACAACCAATAAGGCGAGAGAAAAGTAAACTCAGCCATGTTTCCTCCTCAAAATAAATAAAAACACGGATAGGAGTAGAGCGGCAAACAGTGGGTACGGGAACCATTCTGATTGAGGCCGCCAAGTTTGTGTGTCACTTGAGACGGGCTCTAGCTGATTGATAGTGTCATAAATCTTTTCTAGCTCTTGTGTATCTCGAGCTCGGAAGTATTGGCCTCCCGTCATTTTAGCAATTTGAGTCAGGGTCTTTTCATCAAGATCGGCAGCGGTGTTGACCTTACGCGTCATGAAAAACTCTTTGACCATCATTTCACCCGCACCAACACCGACAGTGTAGATTGTTGCGTTGTATTTCTTGGCGATTTCTGCCGCTTCCACAGGATCTAAAACGCCAGCGGTATTACTTCCATCACTCAATAAAATCATGACACGTTGGGGAGCATCACCATCAACAAAAGTTTTGGTTCCTAAGCCAATGCCATCACCAATTGCTGTTCGTTCACCGACTAAGCCAATAACAGTTTGGTTGATTTGTTGTATAACTGTTTTTCGATCAGCGGTAAGGGGGGTTTGCAGGTAGGCATGATCACCAAATAAAACCAGTCCGAGCCGATCACCTTGTCGTTTGGCGACAAAGTCAGACAAGACACTTTTGACAGCACTTAAGCGGTCGATATATTCGCCATTTAAATTCATATCTTGCTGCTGCATTGAGCCAGACAAATCGACAACAAGCATCATGTCTCGATATTTGGGCTGAAACTCAATAGGGTCACCAAACCAAACAGGCCTAGAGCAAGCCACGACAAGTAAGATCCAGATACAGGCAGATAAGCCCTTAGCGATAAGCTGCTTTGGCTTCTGGCCATCTTGTCTGTTCGGTAAATAAGCAAGTTTGATTTCAGCTTGCTGAGTTTCTGCAGGAATGAGCCAATAAACTAGCCACGGTAAAGGCAATAAGAAAATTGCCCACCACCAGATAAACTCGATATTAGCCCATTGTGCAAGACTCGGTATCAGAGTGTTCTCAGTCACGTATTTTTGCCTTTTTCTTTACTGGAAGTGCGTTTTTAACCCAAAAAATACAGTCATCAATTAATTCTTGATCCTGCTCTGTTTGAGAGTTTTGATACAACGCAGCTTGCCATTGTTGTTGTTTATCGACGAAGCGAGAGTCTTTGCTATAACTATCCAGAAATTGATACCACGCGCTCCCCGTTAATGCTGCAACTTCTTCTCGGGGGAAGTAACTGAATGTGACTTGCCGTAGCACTTGTAATGCAGAAGAAGGCGTATGTGAAACATCTGGATTAGTCAGTAGACGCAAGGCTGTTTTTTTGGCCAGTCGCTGTTTCGCTCGTGATTTTATAAACAGTGAGATGATGATGAAAAGAAACACAACACCACTGATTATAATCCACCAACCCCATGCGAGAGGGAACCAGTTTACAGACTCTGGCACGATAATAGGGGCTAAATCTAAGCTTGGATTATTTGTTGTCATCATGAATTATTACTTTAATACTCCATAGGGTAAACGATGGTTAGCTTAGCTGCTGAATCAAAGGTAAACCACTGGATAGACCGTGAAAAGGGATCGCCATAGAGTGACAACGTTGCTTGATTTCTTTTTGGTGCGTCATAAAATTGGACTCTAAGGCTCGCCGTTGAGTCTTAGAACCAAAGTTAAACCACTGGCTACGTTGTCCATCTGATGCTTTTGCTTGTCCCCGAAACGCTGTTTCTCCATGTTCTAATGGATCATAAAACTGGACGGTTCTGACGCTGTTATGTTGGCTAAGTTGACGCAATTGCAATAACTCACTCTCTTTCATTTGGGAGAAATCACTCAGCATCACAATTTCGCTACCTTTGGGAGTTAAATTATGCAAAGTTTCAATTGCGGCCTGATAGTTTTGCTGACGAATAGGGTTGGCTTCTTGAGTCGTGAGCATTTGGTTGTGTGTGTTTACGATTGCATCCAAAATCCTCAGCCCCTGCTTTTGTAACGAAGATGGGCGAAATTCCAAGCATTTCTGTCCATCATCAATTACCGCACCAATTCGGTCTTTTTTGGCTAACGTGAGCCAAATCATGACACTTGCGAAATGGGCTAACTGAACCGATTTAAGAACATATTTAGAACCAAAATATAAGCTTGGACTCAAGTCGATATACAGGATGACCGCTTGTTCTTTATCTTCCGCAAACAGTTTTGTATGAGCTTTGCCTGTTCTTGCCGTTACCCGCCAATCAATACTGCGGATATCGTCACCCGGTTGGTATTGTCTGACTTCCATGAAGTCCATTCCGCGGCCTTTTTGTCGACTTGTATGGTTGCCGCTCATTTGTGACCAAATACTTTGAGCAGGAGGTAACCAACGCACAGATTGGGTCCGGTACTGAAGCAACTCTTCTAGGGTTAAGGCCACCCCATTGGTGTGAGGTGGTAGTGCATGTGATATCGACATGTTTATCACCTTTTAAGCGCTGCCTACAAGGTTTAGGAGCTTGCTGATAATTTGGTTCGCTGTCACTCCCTCAGCTTGAGCGTGGTAGCTTAACAGCAAGCGATGGCGAAGAACGGGGTAAGCCATCGCTTGAACATCTTCAGGAGAAACAAAGTCGCGACCACTTAACCATGCATGAGCACGAGCACAACGATCGAGTGCTATTGTTGCACGTGGACTGACACCCATTGATAGCCAATTTTCAAGATCTGAGTCATAGTCACTAGGCTGACGAGTCGCCATTACAAGACGCACGATATACTGCTCAATGGTGTCTGCCATATGAATATTGAGGACTTCTTTACGCGCTGTAAAAATATCTTGTTGAGTGAGAGTTGGACGTTCAATCGCAGTGTCACCTTTTGCTTCACCACGGTTAATGCGCAGAATGGCCAACTCATGTTCAGCATCTGGGTAATCCACATCTAAATGCAGTAAGAAGCGATCGAGCTGAGCTTCTGGCAATGGATAGGTCCCTTCTTGCTCAATAGGGTTTTGTGTTGCCATGACTAAAAATAGCTCAGGTAGCGCATACGTATTGCGGCCTGCTGTGACTTGTTTTTCGGCCATGGCTTCTAACATGGCAGCTTGTACTTTTGCTGGTGCACGGTTGATTTCGTCAGCAAGGATCAATGAATTAAAGATCGGTCCAGATTGAAAGGTGAATTCACCCGTTTCAGGACGGAAAATATCAGTCCCTGTTAAGTCTGCTGGAAGGAGATCGGGCGTAAATTGAATACGGTGAAAGTCACCTTCAACACAATCGGATAGCGATTTGACAGCTCTCGTTTTAGCAAGTCCAGGAGGGCCTTCAACTAAGATATGCCCATCAGCAAGCAGTGCAATGAGTAATTGTTTGACTAAATTAGGTTGCCCTAGTATTTGGGACTCTAGATAGTGTTGAAGAGTGTTAAAGTTGGTTTTATGCATTGTATACTCTCTGCGTTATCCATCGATTTTTATCATTGAACGTTGGTCACTTTCATAAAGGTAAAAGTTCCCTTTACTGAATGAAAATTATTGTCAATTTTTGCACTTAAATGTTTAGTGCTTCTTAGGGGGCGTTGAATTTATACTGTCTAAGCTATTGTAATGCAAATATCTATTGTCATTTGAGTGAATGATATTAACAAATATCATTTATTTCGATGTAATGCGGCATAGCTTCAAGTAAGAGAGTTGGATAGAATTATATTCAATTTCCCTTAATATGCGTAACTAGGAGCTGTATCACTAATTCGATTCCAAACAACACAAACTCGTATAGCTGAGCACAGCACCACGAAACTATTTGGGTAAGCACGACATTGTTAAAAACAGTATGGTCATAATCAGCAGGTAAGTATAATGAAAGATTTTGAAACTGAACTTGAGATGATTGTTCAAGAAGCGAGTCAAGAGACAGAAGTAAAACTCCCTTCTTTGGAAGAGCAAAAGGAAATTGTTTCAATACTGAAGAAGTTAGAAGCAGAAGGCAAATTGACGCCAGAAGTGCTAGAACAACATTTCGGTCAGTTTAATCAAAAAAACGCTATACCAATACATTAAGGCAATATAAAAGGGAGTGGTGTCGCTCCCTTAGTACTCTCATCTCTACGAAATTTCTATTTCGAGTACAGGCAATCATAGAATATTGAGTTAAGCAATACCTCAAGTAACAAATGCCGACCAATCTGAAGCAAGTAGGAAGCTAAGATATGGAGAAACTACAGTTAATCGTGAATTTTTTATTCACTCACAAAGTCATTCTGACAGCACTTATTTTGCTTGTCATATCTCTTGTTCGTCGAATCATCTTATCCCAAATCCGTGGTGAGGATGCTTTTATTACTGAAAGTCAGCGTAATTGGATGTCGAGAACTAAAAACGGCAGCTTTGTCTTCACTCTCATCATTCTTTTTGTTCTTTGGCAATCTGAAATTAGCGAGTTTGCCTTGAGCGTAACAGCGATTGCTGTTGCGATCGTTGTAGCTTCGAAAGAGATTATACTGTGTTTTACTGGTTCTATTCAGAGAGCAAGCTCACGCTCTTTTCGTGTAGGTGATTGGATAGAAGTCGGTAAATTATGTGGAGAGGTTATTGAACATAATATGATGGCGACGGTAATACAAGAAATTGACCTCCATCATGGACAGTATAATTATACAGGCAAAACAGCCACCTTACCTAACAGTATGTTTTTTACTTACCCCGTAAAAAATCTAAATTTCATGAAACGTTATGTTTATCATAATTTTTCTATTGTTGTTAAAGATTTTGTCAACCTATACCCTATCTTGCCTAATTTACTGGAAAAGATAGAAGGGCATTGTAGTTACTTTAGTGATGTTGCTCACCGTTATAATACCATGATTGAAAAGCATGCAGGTGTTGACTTGCCAGGAGCGGAACCACATGTGCATATCTCCAGCAACATAAACGGAGAGCAGGTTGTTCATATTATGATTTTTTGCCCTACAGATAAAGCTAATCATCTAGAAGAGTTAATTCGGAAAGATTTTATGGAATTATATGAACAGCGCTTTCCTCTAGTCCAGAATCATTGAAGGTTAACATTTTCTATAGTGGCTAAGTTACGTTTATTATATAACCTTGAATCGTTGTATTACTATGATGTAGGCTGCTATCAGTAGCTTCAAAACGAAGACAGATATGCTCTGTAGTACTGATAGCAAAACTACGCTCAACCACACGTTGTAAATTGGTTGTTGAAAGGTAGAAATTCTAAAAGAATAGGGGTTAGTTTAAGGCATAACACTTAATAAGGTGCAAGGTTATTTTCATGTTCAGGTTTTTACTTTTGCGGCTGTAAATTAAGTAGATACTGGTTAAACTCTTCGCTTGCTTATCTACATATGGGGGAAGTACCCCGCCCCCCCATAATTGAGTTTTTTCAAACTAATTATTGATGCATTACCTAACTTGTTAACTCAAATTTACCCTGCATAATTGCCCAATGCCCAGGAAAAGAGCAAAAGAAAGTATAATCACCGACTGGCGACATCTTTTCTGTATTGAAAATAACAGATGTACTTTCGCCACCTCCAATAACTTTAGTAGAAGCATAGACTCTATCATCAGCTGGTTTAAGGTAATTATTTTCAAAGCCAGCCGACATACCATCAGTACCAACTGCTTGAACATTTTCGCTATCGGTAATAACGATATTGTGACCCATCGATTGGGCTGGCATTTTACCTGTATGGTTAAGCGTTAACTTCACTTCTTTACAACTTACTGGAACGCTTAAAATCTTTGATGAAAACTGCATAATATCATTAGCATCAATCGAAATTTCGCAATCCGCATTTGCTTGTACGTTAAGGCTTACTCCCCAAAAAGTAATCGCTAAAATAGTGCGTAAAGGCATATCTTAATTCTCCATAATTGATAATTGAGTAACTGATTGAATCGAAAAGGTATTGTTAATAATTTAACTAAAGGATATACATAAAAAAAGTAAACAACAGTTTGTTGCAAAATTTATACTCTGTATTCACGGTAATGATCAGTTGCTGAAGGAGTTTTGGAGTAACTTAATGTTCCAAGTTAGCGTTTAAAGAGAATATTATTACCTTAAATATCAATTGCATATATTTTCTATTAAACTCAAGGATAATGCCGTATTGTAAAAATATGTAAGGAATGTTTCTGCTATCTAACACCTCCCTGTTTAATTGCCTTTATTATATGGCTACTAATCAGGTTAATGCTTTTTTGTCCAGAAATATTAGATATTCATGAGATCTTTTAAAGTTGATAAGTGAGTTAAAAGTCTCAACTTTTATTAAATTTATTGATACTTCTGGTTTTTTTGAGGAATTATAGAAAAATCACATTTATTTGAGAGGTTGTTTCCACTTTTATCACCATTACATTTAGTTACACCCATATATTGTCATTAAAAAATAAAAGGATAAATATAGCGCCATCCCAGACTCCAATATGGCATGTTCTTTATGAGACGCCATGAAGTCAATTGGCTATATCAATCTTATATAATTATGGAAGGCTAAAATGCTAAAGAATAAACTTGCTTTTGTACCAGGTGCACTAGCTCTTGCGATCGGGATGGGGCTATCTCCTGCATATTCTACAATAGTGACTGATACAGCAGTAGTAGGTGCGGAGGGACAATGGTGGAATAACTACTCAGTTACCCTTACCAATAATGGATCTACTGCTGTTGAGTTAAGAGGATCAAAAATTGTATTTGATTCAAACTTAGCGTTGTCATCTCCTTCATGGTCGGCTGTAGGCATCAGTTACCCTAGCATAAAATTTTCTAGTGTTGCTCAAGGGCAAACCCATCGTAATACATTAAACCTTTCTTTTGACAATGGTAGTTGGGTCAAATCACAGTTACCAGTAGGACAAAGTATTCAACTCACTCTAGGTGTCAGTGGTGTGTTAGATCTAAATCTCTTACAAAGCACTATGCGACTAGAAACCAGTGATGAAGGTGGAACTGGTGGTGATCCCGAATTGTCTTTTCAATTAACGTCACCTGCGAATGGCGCTGAATTTATTGAAGGACAAACGGTCATTATTTTAGCCGATGTTCAGGCAACAAATACGAGCGTAAAATCGGCAACGTTTTTCGTTGACGGTACGCAAATTGCGAGTCTTACGCAATCGCCTTATCAAGCAAGTTGGAGTGCAGTTGGTGAAGGGGCTCATTCCATTAAGGTCGTCGTTGAGGATGTTTCTGGTTTAGTTCAAGAGCAAACCGTTGCAATAAATGTAACCGCTCAAGAGGCGGGGGAGCCAGTTGCTCCAGAAGTCAGATTTACAACACCGAGTAACGGTTCAAGTGTTATTAAAGATCAAGCGGTAGAAATTAATGTTCAAGCTTCTGACTTAAATGATGATCTATCTCAAGTCATTGTAAAAGCCAATGATGCGGCTATTTGTGAGTTTGACGCGACAGTAACAACACAATTTAATTGTCAATGGAATGCAACCAATGTCGGTAATGTTACTTTACAAGCGGTAGCAACGGATGCACAAAACTTATCTTCAACAGCACAAATCAGTATCAGTGTTGAAGAAGCGAGCACACCAACACCAGACGGCCTATGTGCAGAGTTTAATGTTTACCCAGATTGGACACGTGGGGATCATGCGAAAGCTGGTGACATTATGGTACATAAAAACATCGCTTACTCAGCAGCGAGTTGGACACAAACTATTCCCGGTAGCGATCAATCATGGACACACCACCTCAATTGTGATGGAACAGAAGCGGGCACCGCGCCATTGCTGTCTCTACGAAATCCAATGGATCCTGTTCGCTTAGAGGTTGCTGGTTGGCCAAATACTTTCGTTGTCGCTAGTCCATCAACAGCGGCGCCCGCAACATTGACGTTCAATACAAGCCCAGTATCTGAATTAAAAAACCTCGAACAACTGACCAACCAATTTGTGCAACTTATCGAGCAGGCTGAAAATGCGGGTACGTCTTCCCTAATTATAAGCAGTGACGTGTTGGATAAAGTCACTCAAGACAAAGGTAACTCGATTGGTTCGGTTGCCGTTAAGCAAGCGCTCACAAATGCATTAACTCTTACAGGTAGCTCGATTGATAGTGCAGCGGTGAATGCACTTAGTGACGATGTTAAAGGTTGGGCTCAGGCACATAACTTAATCCTGACTACACTAGCTCCACAAGCTAAGTTTGGTTGGTCGCTAAATATTGGTGATTTTGCTTTTGATACACATTCTGGGCGTCAGTCTGTTTGGGATGCTGCGTCTGTTTATACCGCCGAATTATTGAGTAAATTTGGACTGTATCAACTTGATGCAACAACGAAAGCTGACTTTTTGGCCTTTACTAAATCTGGTGCAACAGCTGCGCTAACCAGTGAGCAGTGGCACAATGCATTAGAATATGTAAAACAAGTTACAGATTATGTGGAAGCACCAGCAATGCTGGCGAACATTCCTACTGAACAAGCGGCAAATTACTTTATGGGGCAAACGACGGCAGAACAGAAAATTCGTAAATCAGCATACAGTAACGTTTTCGCTCTGTTATTTGATAAAGATTCAGAG
Source organism: Vibrio sagamiensis NBRC 104589 (assembly GCF_007990935.1). Classification (GTDB taxonomy): domain Bacteria; phylum Pseudomonadota; class Gammaproteobacteria; order Enterobacterales; family Vibrionaceae; genus Vibrio; species Vibrio sagamiensis. The sequence goes on along the minus strand of NZ_BJXJ01000027.1, from coordinate 46,185 downwards.
GCGTTATCCAGTAAAATTGCTCGTTACCAAAATGCCAAAGTACCTCTTTATTACGTAGGAGAGGAGCTAGAGAAAGGTGCGTTAACAAGTATTGAGGCACTTAACCAAGAGTTAGCCGCTGTTGAAAATGTGATGAACAATGAAGCGTTCTTATATGAAACGCCACAATCACAATGGGAGCCTTCTACAGTTTACAAGTGGGCAGACTTTCTCGATGGCTTGAATGCAATGCACAATATCGGGGTAGCAGGCAATAAATTCTGGTTGTTAGACAGCAGCGTTGATGATGCGACCAATATCAAGTATGCCAAAGTCGCGATTGCAGCATTCCTCGCGCAAAGTATGCAGGAGACGATTCGCTACAACGCGTGTGATGAAAATAACTGGTCTGAAGTCAGATATGGTGCGCCAACAGATTACCCAATGTCTGCAAGTTGTGGTCAGTTGGGTCAGAAATACGCAGATTATGGCGTTAACCCAGTCTCAGGTCTAGATTATGCTTACTCTTGTCCTCGTGATAATAAAATGGAAGTGAGTGCTCTAACCCATGCCAAGTGGTACGGAGCGCCTGCACCAGTCTTTGCTGCACCAGATACTGTATTAGAAGAAAGAGGTTTATTGGTCAATGGCCATGTCGGGCGTTGGACGAATAATGGTCACTGTAATGATGTGCCAGAAAATGTCGATACTTCTAAGCAAGTATGGGAACGTGATGAATGTAGAGTGTATGTTGGGCAAAAAGCGGGAACCTTTATTTGGGACGGCAGCAGTCAAGAAAGTGTTGAAGGTTGTGGTTGGTGGGGACGTGGTGTCATTCAAACGACGGGACGCCAAAACTTCGGCACACTTAACCATTATTTGGGACGCTCGCATGTTGATCCAGATACTATTGGTAAAACAATTGATGGTGTAATGGTTGAAGCTCCACCAGTAAACCCACTTTATGCTGATCTTGATTTTTGTTCAAATCCTGGGCTGATCTGTAGCTCTGAAGAAAACAAAGAAATTAAATGGATCGCTGGTTTGTTCTATTGGGTCACGTCTGTACAAGCATATAACAATATAGATGGTCCATACAGTGATTGGAATTACCATGCTGAACTGAAAAAATATGTAGATAGTGGCATGACGGGATCGCAGTTTATTGATGATGTCTCTGGCATCGTAAACCGTGGTTGCCCTGATTTAACCTGCTCTACAGGTGATGTGCATAACGTAGAAGAGCGCCGTGAAAACTTCATGCTCGTACTGCAGAAACTGGGTCTTAATCCACAGTAAACTCTCTGTTAAGTAAATGATAGAAAACAAGCCACCCATTTTCTAGGGTGGCTTTTTTATCACCACTTTTTATAACCATTTTTTATTACATATTTGTAATAGACTATTATGATTTGAATCTTAATTTATAAAATTTCTTTTTAATCAGTTGCTTATATGTTTTTGGTGGTCCTTTGGCTTCTCAGTGGTCAAGGATCGTTGGTTGTATTCTTTGGTCATTCTATGCGATGCTTGCCTGATATTATTGTCAGGCTAAAACAGTAAGTAATGATGGAGTGATTCTTAAGCAATTTCACATTCATCTTACGTAACGTTTTACATGAGCCTGTTTATTACAAATTTTTAATCGTTAAGCTCAATTCTCCTATTTTAATAAATGCCAGAATGTGCTCAATAGAGTTTGACTGATTAAGGTGTTAGGCCATTTTATGCGTAAATTTCAATTATCATTACCGATTCAACTTCTTATCTCAGCGTTGCTTGCTTGGGTTGCCGCCCAATTAACACTGTATTTCTTTGATGGCTCTGTCGATAAAGCCATATTAGCTAACAATGGTTATTACCAAACTTTAATGTTGGGTAAAACGGCCTACCTTGGCTTATTAAAAATGGTTGTTGGCCTTATGGTGCTATTTTCGCTTGTTGAAGGCATCACAAATATTGGCTCTGTACTACGACTAAAAGCTTTAGGTGGTCGAACAGTACTTTTTTATAGTTTTACTACTTTAATTGCTATTGCTCTTGGCTTAGGTGCTTCGCTTGCTTTGCCTGCTTGGGAGCCATTGAGTCAGACGGTCCCAGTCGCAAGTGATGTGAGGTTGATTGATGCAGAAGCTGCTGGTGGTGCTGCAATACTAACAAACTTAGTCAAAATGGCGCTAGTAAACCCTTTTGCGGCTATAGCAAACGGAAACTTACTTGCCATAGTGGTGTTCTCATTTATGGCTGGTGTAGCAATTTTGCTTTCTGTACCAGCTAATCATCCATTATTAGCCGTGATCTCTGGTTTAAACCGAAGTGTTAATACAATTATCCGAGGCATTGTAAAGTTATCACCAATTGCCATTTTTGCGATTGTACTTGATATTACTTTGACATCAGAAGGTAGCTTAATTCAACAGCTCGCTCTATTCGCATTATTGGTGTTTACTTTAACGATGATCCACGGACTCATTGTATTGCCGACTCTTGCTCGTACACTGGCTGGTATTTCGCCTATCAAACTTTTTAAAGCGATTTCTGCTCCACTTGCGATGGCATTTGCCACCTCTTCAAGTGCTGCAACTTTACCATTAGCGAAACAAACCGCTGAAGAAAACCTTGGTGTTTCTCCGGAAGTAAGCAGTATGGTTCTGCCGTTGGGTTCAGTAATGAATATGGATGGGACAGCTTTATTTGAAGGTGTCGCCGCAATCTTTCTTGCTCAGCTATTCGGGATTGATTTAAGTACGACGGGCCTTGTCATGATCTTTATCATGGCGATGGTGTCATCAGTTGGAGCTCCTGGAATGCCTTCAGGTTCGATGTCTGGTATGCAACTTGTTTTGCTTGCTGCCGGTATTCCATTGGAAGCGATTGCAATTCTGCTTGTGATTGAGCGACCGTTAGATACATTCCGAACAGCTGTGAATGTAGAAGGTGATTTAGTTGCTACTCTGGTGATTGATCGTTGGCAGAAGAAACATGCATTAACAAGTACTTCTTCATCAGAAAACTCACATTTGTCTGTTTAATAAATATTCATCATTAAATCAAAAAACACGAACTCTAATGGGGAACGTGTTTTTTATATGGCAACTGGAATAGTTACGAGTAATGGTTATCGTAAGTGATAGTTGTTATTCGGGTTGTAATGATCGTCTTTTAATCTGTGAATGCTTGAGTTGTGATAATACATCGCAGAGTGAAGGTAAAATAGATTGACCTAATTGGCGTATTTCCTCACTAGGTTCAACTAAGTCGGGGATCTGAAACGCAATCATATTTGCACCTACGGCTGCACGTATACCATTGTTCGAATCTTCAAAAGCCAAGCAAAAAGCAGGCTCTATATTTAAACGCTTTGCGGCAAGTAAAAAGATTTCTGGGTCGGGTTTACCATCATTAACTTCGCATCCAGTTGTTATATTATCAAAATACTTGTCTAATCCAGCTAGCTTCAGTTTTATTTGTGCGACTTCTCGTGCAGTGGAGGTTGCTACTGCTGTTGGGATATTATTTTTTTTCAACCATTCTAGCAGTTCAACCACCCCTTCTTTGACTGGGATAGCCTTATGTTTTACTACAACATCATAGCGTTCACGCCAATCATTACGTAGTCTGTCTAAATCATCGCCATAAACTTCTTTTAAGATGTTTTCGATGCCTGCCGCGTTTCGCCCAATCATAGAAAAGTAAACATTTTCGTAAAAAGGCAATTGTTGCGCTATGCAAGCCTGTTTGAAGATTTGCATACATACTCGTTCAGTATCGAGCAGCAAACCATCCATATCAAAAATGGCAGCTTGGTAATTCATGATTCTCATTCTTGGTTTAAGTGTTTGAAAAATATATTATAATTGCAATCCGTAAGAGTGGAAGGTATTTATAATAACAATGTGGCATAGCGCAAGGTTGCATTGTGTAGTTGGTGCTTGTCTAACTAATGTAATTTCTCAAAAATATACTTACATTTCATGATATTCTCGGAGAATTAATTGCGCCACTTGAGTAAGAAGTTGCTCACTAGCTTGAATTGATAGGTCATAATCTTTGATGTAAATACCAACATATACGGGCTGATACCCTTCTCGCCATATTACGAATAACTCTGCCCTTGAGTCACGTGCAAAGCCTCGTCGCTCTGCGATTGACCAGCCTTCTGGAATTGTGGGAAAGACTTTTGATTTGGAGCGCTTGATATTTTTCATCCACGTTTTTAATTGTTCACGAGCACCGTAATTTAGTTTGTCACCCTCTAATATGTTACGAAGATTCAAAACCATTGTATTCGGCGTTGAGGAATTACCTCTAAGTGAACTATCGGTTGGAAAATATTCGGTCAAATAGGTTTTTGTATCTTTGATGGAACGTAAAAAAAGAACGGTTGTTTGTGGACCACCTAATTCTCGCATTATGACGTTGGCGGCAGTGTTATCACCTTCTAATGTTGCAGCTTCGCAAAGTGTTGTAAGATCAATAGGTTTTTCTACCCAATGTTGAGTTGCTGGTGAGTATGAAGATAACTCTTCTGGTTTAATAGTGATTGTGGCATCTTTATTGAGTGTTTTACGTTCAATGGCATCTAACATTGCTGCACATACGAATACTTTTGCTGTTCCTAGAATTGGGAAACGTTCATAGCCTCGATAGTCCCACCGCTCATTGGAATGTGTATCCCAAACCGAAACACCGATCCTGCTTGATGTTTCCTCTTCTAAAGTGGCGATGGTACTTTCAAGTGAAGAGGCGAAGTTAAAAAAAGGATATATAACAAGCAGTAAAAAAAGAATTTGTTTTTTCATTTTAACCCTTTAGCCAACATCCTTGATTATTAGCTATGATATTACAGACTTAAGCTGCTTTAATACGAGTCCTACAAAAAACTGAAGCTAAATCAGATTATGGTGAACTTAATTAGATTAGTGTTTAAAAAAGTGAAACTAAGATAAATTATAGCGATTAATGTTCATTCTTAACATGTTATATTTTAATATTTCGTGTTTTTTTGAAATAATTCTTATTATTCAAAGGGCTAAGTGAAATGTATATAGTTAAAAATGACATTAAATGAAGTTTATACTGTTTTAGATTAATATTTGTATTTGAGTATCATATATGAAACCTATTGTTTTTTGAGTGAATAAAATCTGAGTAAAACATTGTTTTACGTATATGCTTAAATAGATATTAATCGCTAATTTAGAGACTATGCTAACTGCTTTTAAATGGTTTTTGTTGTTGCTACCAGGACTACTTTGGGTTGCATTAAGGCGATATAACGAACTCTGGTGGGTTGATAACATCGTCTCTATTCCATCCATCATTTTACTTACATACTTAACATGTACCATCATGCTGTTATTTTATCGCCAATGGATCATTGGAGCTGCTTCATTTGTTATCACTCTTTGCCTTGTTCCTCTTCTTGTCACCAGTGAAATACATCAGGCACGACAATGTGATGGGAAACTTAAAATCATTCAGTTTAATATCTTCTATGAAAATCCAGATATTAACCAATTAATCAATTACTTAATGCAAAACCCCGCAGACCTAGTTATCATGCAAGAGTTGTCTCCAAATGTAGGTGATAAATTACATTCACTGGACGATCTTTATCCTTTTTACTTCGGAGGGCAACAAAACCTTGGCTACCCTTCTAACCAAATGATACTAAGCAAGTATCCTTTAGAACCCGTTACGATTTATCATACACCTGATGGGCAAGAAGTGGTTAGAGCTTTATGGCAAGTTAATGAAGGTGAAGCGATCACACTGATGACGGCACATCCACCTTCGCCGAGAAATGAAAACCTTTGGCAGCGCCGTAATGCATTGATTCGTACCATTGAAATGTTAACTGAGCGTTATCCAAGTGAGGAGATGCTAGTTGTTGGAGACTTTAATATTTCGGCAGCCAGTCCAGGGTTTTCAGAGCTTTTTGAACATTTTCAATCTATGCCTGTTGCGACGTGGCCAACTTCGATTAAAGGACTTCCTATTCCAGAATTCACAATGATAGGAATAGATCATTTATGGCTCAAATCTACGAGTATGCTAAGACAGATCTGCCATCGACAGTCAATGAGTGAGCCTGATGGCTCAGATCATCGACTAGTTGAAACTGTTGTAGGATATTAAGGTGAGTTTACTTCAAAAGTAATGTTGAGAAACTCGAATTAAAAGCTTCTAGAGTACTTTTTCGAATACGATAGCAAACTTTTGGTGGTATGGGTTCGGCTGAAATAAAGTCGGCTTGTTTCAGTATTCGTAGATGTTCTGAGACAGTTGATTGTGCCAATCCTAATTCAGAAACGAGATCGCTGTTCAAGCAACCGCCTAAGGTATCAAGAGTGTGAAGGATGTGCAGTATTCGAATTCGAGCAGGGTGGGCGAGTGCTTTAGCTTGTAATGAAAGTGTTAATTCAGCATCTAGTTGAAACTGGGTAACTTCAAAATTAGTTTCGCAGTGACTATTACATGGCTCCTTCATTTACGGACCTTTCTGTTTTATCGCTAATCTACGATTTAATATACGCTGACTTCAATAGTTAGACAAGGAATAAGGTACGTTGGAAAAAAGCAGAGCTAAAATACAAACGTTGGGGGTGAGTGCATCAGAAGCTAAGCTCTGCTTTTTGTGTTGTTGCCATAGCCGCTTTTAACAGATTAGGCATGTAAAAAGTATCATCGAAACTCATCACCAAAAAAACAGAGAAAGTGTTATTTTTTTATTCCGTGTTTAAATTAAGTGCAAAGTTTACTACTTCTTTGTTCGATTCAGCCAAGCTGACCGTTGTGTAAACATTGTTTTATGCTTCATATCTTGTGGTTTAAGTTAGGAAACCTAACCAATCAATGCCCTAAAAGCGGAATAAACCAGCCTGATATCTTCTGGTTTTGATACCTACTTAAAGGCTAAGAAGTTGTTTAAGGCTAAATAAACCCTCATAGAGCATGGCTATTCACTTTATTAGTAATAAATGAAGTTATAAGTCTTAATTAAGACAATTAACGTCCTAAAGTTGTTGTTTCGTATGGTAACATCAGTATTAATATCTATTTTTGGTTTTAATCACTAATCTGGATAGGTATGAATTACTATAACTTTTTTAAAGATCTTCTAAAAAATGCTGATATTGAGTTAGATGGGGATAGACCTTGGGATATCAAAGTTAAAGATGTCAATATGTTCAGTAGGATTATAGAGCATGGTTCATTGGGGCTAGGAGAAAGTTACGTTGATGAGATGTGGGAGTGCCAAGATTTATCAGAAATGATTTCTAAGCTTCTTGCTTCAGACATTGAATCCAAGTTAACCATCTCAAATAAATTATCTGTTGGGGCTTCATTAGGTAAACAAAAATTAAAAAAACTACTGAACCCTCAGAGTATTTCTCGAGCTAAAGTTGATGTAAGTTCGCACTATGATTTAGGAAATGATCTTTACGAAAGAATGCTTGATCCAAGAATGACCTATACATGTGGATATTGGAAGAAGGCGAGTAACTTAGCTCAAGCTCAAGAACACAAACTTGACCTCCTATGTAGAAAGTTAGGCTTATCTAAAGGAATGAGAGTTCTAGACATTGGATGTGGTTGGGGAAGCTTCATGCAATTTGCCGCCGAGAAATATGGTGTCATATGTGATGGTTTAACTTTATCAAAAGAGCAAGCTGAATTAGGGCAGAGTAAGGCGAATAATGCTGGACTACCAATAAATTTTATCTTACAAGACTACAGAGAATATAAACCTGAGTACAAGTATGATGCAGTTGTATCTGTTGGAATGATCGAACATGTGGGTCCAGGTAACTATAAAGAATATTTTGAATGTGCAGATCGATTCATGAAAGAAGAGTCTATATTTCTATTGCATACAATAGGTTCAAGTATATCTAAGGTGGATTGTGAGCCGTGGATTGATAAGTATATTTTCCCTAACGGTGTAATACCTTCATTAGCCCAATTAGCACAAGCAATGGAACCAAAGTTTAATATTGAAGATTTACACAATTTTGGGCCTGATTACGATCTGACACTTTGTGCATGGTATGAAAATTTTGAGCAAAGCTGGCCAGAATTACAATTTAAATATGGCGAACGATTTTTTAGGATTTGGCGTTATTACTTGCTTTCATGCGCAGGAGCATTTAGGGCCCGAGATATAAGTTTATGGCAACTTGCATTAACAAAAGGTGATAGAAGTCTTCCTGAAAGTGTAAGAGCGGTTTAAATGCTCAACCAACTATAGAATTTTTTCTGCAGTTAGCTTTAAAACTTTAACGTGTTTTTAGTGGCGTTGAAATCATTCCTTTCATTATAAACAAATGATATATCAAATATCACGCTGCTAGATATGATAACTACAGGGATGTAAATCATATGAATGGAAAGAAGATATATATTGTAATAGTTTAAATCTATTATGAGATCTATAGCTCTTTTTATTTCTTATTATATGCGTATAGTTTCACACTCCATGTAATAAGGAGTTTTTTAGATGAAACATAAATTATCATTAACGCTAGTCCCTCTCTTTTTAAGTAGTCAAATACTTGCTGAAAATAAAAGTATTACTGATAACAAAAAGCTATTTGGTGACATTTCACATGAGCTTTCGGCTGAATATAACAAAAAAGCAACTATTGATGTTGTTAGCAAAGATGGGAAAAAGCATAAAGTCTATTTGGAATCCCTTTATCAAAGTGATAACGGTGGAAAAGCTTACGATAATTATGGTAATAGTTATATCCTAAAGGGTATATACGAAGTTCCAAATGAATTCGGTAATATGATCGAGCGCTCATGTGCAGAGGCTAAGCTCTATTTAGATCCGTCATTTTTACCTAAAGTTGCACCTGAAGACTTACCAGGACCGAGCTGTTATATTGAAAGTAGTGCTAAAGAAACTGATGACAATAATAATTTTATTGACAGAGATGCTTATTCTAAAATTCTTTTAGGTGGCAATGGAAAAGATCAGACGTTTGTATGTAAGCGATTTTCGGCTTATGCACCACCAATGGTTTGGAGCCCTAAAATTAATGTGGCTAGTCATCTTGGTAGCACAAGTTATACGATAAAAACTAAGATCATGGGTAATACTCAAGTTCAATCTTGGGCTAAGTTCTACAATCGTGGCTGGCAGAATAAATATTTCTACGATTCTTCTATCAATTTGACTACTGGTAATGCTGCTGCTTCTGTATACATGTCATATAAAGGAAACCCATTAGGGTCAGCGATTCAAGGTACTGTTTGTTAGATAAATTTAATTAACTCAAAGCACTGCTTGAGAGAAAGTGGTGTTTTATCTGTATACTTTATAAGTACCATTATATCACCGTAGCTTTGTATATCGATGCTAGATATTGAGACCTTTACCTTTATATTTCTCGCTTGGAACCCATCTTAAAAGCACTCAATACAGTTGCCTATATTATTCCGTGTACAACATGGATAAGTGTATACTAATGATGTTTTATATACGGAAAAGTTCAATTTCGAACGTGCTCAAAAAGCGCCAGGTTGGCTTAAAGAAATGAGAGGTGAGCACACTTCAGAAACAGAAGAATATGGTATTGATAGCTTGAACTATTTAGTCCATCGCCCTTCATCCAGAAAAATATAATGAGTCGGTAGAGCCGCACGGTGATAGAAGACAACAGTTGGTTTTATTGGCCAACGTTTGGATAAAAAAGCGATGGCAGATGCCCTCAACGAATGCTTGCTGACTGAAAAAGAAATGTCATCGGGTCAGGGATACTGGAAAAAGTTATCAGATCCTTAGAGTAAATTTAATAACCTTTAAATTAATAATATCCTCTATTTCAAATGAATGTGGTAGTTTTGGTTCTTTTGATATTAGCCTTGCAGTGTTATCAGAAATTTTCATAAAAGTGCAATATCACAGAGGTATTTGTAAAAGACTAAAGTGAAAGATTAGCTGAAGAATTTTTGCTTCATATTTAGCGCTATGTTGACTAAAGCAATTAGGACCGGGACTTCGATTAATGGACCAATAACACCTGCAAAAGCTTGATCGGAGTGTATACCAAACACTGCGATTGAAACGGCAATTGCTAACTCAAAGTTATTGCCTGTTGCTGTGAAGGCAATAGATGCATTTTTATCATATTCTATACCCATTTTTTTTCCGATAAAGAAGCTGATAAAGAACATTAATACAAAATAGATCGTCAATGGAATGGCAATTCGAAAGACATCCATCGGTAGTTCGAGAATCATCTCACCTTTTAAACTGAACATCAGAATAATAGTGAGTAGCAGTGTAATCAGAGTAATTGGAGAAATACGAGGAATGAATACCTCATTATACCATTGTTCTCCTTTTGTTACGGTCAGCAACTTACGACTCCAGAAACCAGCTAAAAATGGTACACCCAAATAAACAACGAGGCTCTTGGTAATATCACTAACTGAAATGTCAACTATAAAACTATCGTATCCAAACATAGGTGGAAGAATAGTAATGAATAACCAAGCCATGAAACTGTAACTGATGATTTGAAATACGCTGTTTAATGAAACTAACATTGCACCATATTCCTTATTTCCACCTCCAATATCATTCCATACTAAGACCATGGCGATACAGCGTGCGAGTCCAATTAAGATGATGCCGGCCATATATCCAGGGTGATTCCCGAGAAAGAGTAGGGCTAAGGCGAACATTAAGATAGGGCCGATAATCCAGTTCATGGTGAGCGATAAACCGATTGCTCGTTTATCTTTGGTTACATTACAGAGTAAACGATAGTCTACTTTAGCAAGAGGAGGGTACATCATAAAAATTAATCCAATTGCTAATGGTACATTAGTGTTACCAATTGACATTGACTGATTCCAATCTGAAACTTGAGGGAAGGTAGCTCCTATCCCTACCCCAATAGCCATTGCGACAAAGATCCACACCGTAAGGTAACGGTCGAGAAATTGCATTTTTTTATCTTGTCTTACTAATGTTTGAGTTGACATATGACCCACTCGTTCGTTTATCGTCGAATTGCGATTGATAATAATATTATTTCCATAATCGTGCAATTGATATATTAGTTATTAGGGGGGCTGATTACGAGGAGTTTTTAAACTATGCGCGTGCAACGGGTTGAAACTACTCTAGCGCTGATTGGAAGAAGGGTCTTTAAAGGTCATAAAAATTAATCTAACCAATAGATATTGGGCTTCTGGAGGCAAGAGTCGTGATGCTGCAACAATATCCTCAGCTACAACGTTTGATACCCCCTTTATATCAAGAGCAATGTCAATATCGGTTAAATTTAAGGCTCGCAAAATTGACCGATATTGAGAGAGTTTTAGATCTGACTCACCTCGCTCAATCCTCTGATAAGTCTTGGTACTCATGCCTGCAATATTAGCCATCTTTTCACGAGATAGGTTTAATGCTTTACGTCTTGCAATTAAAACTTCGATGAGTGGGTCAAGTTGCATCATTATTCCTTAAAAAGACACTTTTGTCCTTAGACGAGCAATAAGTGGACCACTTTTGCCACCCTATGTTTACCCTTTGTCGCAGAGGTATGAGAATGAAGAGCATGAGATGATTATACTTGGTCTGCTTGTTGTAATGGAAAAGTATCAGCACTATCAAACAATCAAAGACAAATCAAAAGTTCTCAAAATGCAACGCACTTTGGAAAAACTGATGGAAGAAATTCGTCGCAGCTGTCAACAAACACGTTATGATATTGTGTGGCTGACGCAGCAATCACAAATGCGGTTGATGAAATTCAAGGAATTGTATCTACACCGAGGCAAGGTGAAGGATACAGAAATCAAGCTTGTTTATACCAAATTGACGAGTGCTGAAAAGCAAATTGCAGACATGGGCACAGCAGAGATAACCTTTATCATTGATGCTTTAGATAAAGAGATACAGTCGTTTACAAAGAAGAATAAGATGCTGGGAGGGACCCCCAGCATTTTTCATGGATTCACCAATGATTTCGAACCGTGAACCCGTGCTTAAAGGTATTTCACCGAAAAATTCAGTATGAAAATAATAACGGCATTGAAACATGAAGGCTATGCTCCCGATATCTAATCATTGAATTAGAGTTGTAAACTAATGTGTACGTAAATCTCATTCCTGTGTCACGAAATAAATACACTTTCACTTGAAAAGCTCGATTTAAAAGATTAAGTGCCATGCACTAAAAAGGTTCGTGAAGCAGAAATATTAAGTTTAACGAATGAAATTCATGCTTTTTCTTTTCAATTATTCAGTTAATGCCTTACAATCCTCTAGCCCTAGTCGATTTATTAGAATATTGATTTATTTGGGCGGTTGAGTGCTGTCATTTTGCTTCGAACCCAAAATGAGGCGCTCTTATTTTATTCACAAGTATGATGAAACATGCCGATGGTGCAAGTCTCTAAAGTGCTCTCGTTGGCTACTTAAATCATGCTGTGCATAAATGATCACAAAGTAACAATAAACGGATTAAATTTAGAGGTATTAACCGTGAATCTGAAACTTCTTGGCAGTTCCTTAATCGTTGCAGGTACTGCTCTTGGTGCTGGTATGCTTGCCATACCTATGGTGCTGGCTCAATTTGGCCTCCTATGGGGCACACTTTTTATGCTTTTTATCTGGCTGGGGACAACCTACGCTGCATTAATGTTATTGGAAGCAAGTTGTAGAGTAGGTGGCGGTATCAGTATGAACGCTATCGCACGAGATACACTTGGTACTCCTGGACAACTGATTACTAATATTTTGCTATATGCCCTATTAGTATGTTTACTCATGGCCTATATCATTGGTGCAGGTGACGTGATAACGCAAGTTGTATCTTCATTAAAATTTGAACTGGCTCCCTACGTCAGCCAAATAGCATTCACGTTATTGTTTGGCATTATTATCTCTTCAGGGACCAAAATTGTTGATTTGCTGAATCGCGGTTTATTCATTGCAATGATTACAGCTCTTGTATTAACGTTAGGCTTCTTGGCTCCAAATATCACACTCTCTGGTATAGGTGATACTGTTAATACTGACGTGTTTGCATTATTCCAAACCAGTTCTGTAGTGTTTACAAGCTTCGGCTTTATGGTCGTTATTCCTTCATTGGTTAGCTACAATAAAGAAGCCACTAAATTTCAGCTTCGAAACATGATCATTGTAGGTTCCCTGATTCCTTTGGTGTGTTACTTACTGTGGTTATTTGCGGTAATAGGTAACCTTCCTCCTCAAAAGCTAACACAATTTTCAGATTTATCTGAGTTAATCGCTACCCTTGGTCAGCAGTACTCTAGTCTTGAGTTTATTCTCTCCATATTTACAGGACTGGCTTTATTGACGTCATTTTTAGGTGTTGCTATGGCACTTTATGATCAAAACGCAGACCTATTAAACGCGAATAAGCCTATCGTATTTGGCACTACGTTTATTTTGCCATTAATCGGCGCCTTATTTGCTCAAAAATACTTTCTGGCCATTCTTGGTTATGCTGGTATTATTCTTGTGTTTTTAGCAATATTTTTGCCACTGGCAATGATGATATCTGCTCGTAGTCGGTATAATGAAGTTAAAGATGTGTACCAAGTCGGTGGTGGCAATTTAGGAATAGCTTTGATTTTCTCATTTGGCTGTTTTTTGATTTTTGCACAGCTCATGTAAGTTGTAAAAGAATATATCGATAAGTACTGGCTTAACTTGGAATTTATAAAATGATAATAAAAAGCCACTTGTTAAAAAGCAAGTGGCTTTTTTGAAGAACGAATAAGTATTTGAGAAAAGATAGATCTTGTAGCCATGTGGCGAGTTAAGCAATTAAACAATAAATCGATTTAAGATCTCGTCTTGTTCAGCGACGTTTTTATATTGGGCTTGCATAGCTTCATTGGTTCGGTTGGCTGAGTCGGAAACTTTATTAGAAAGATCTTTAATATTAACCGTATTATTGTTGATTTCTTCAGCGACGAGGCTTTGTTCTTCAGCTGCAGAGGCAATTTGAACAGTCATGTCGGTGATACGCTGAATTGCCTCGCGAATCAGTAGTAGAGATTGGTTCGCGTGTTCAGCTTTGTCTACAGCTTCCGACGCACTATTTCTACTTTGCTGCATGGCATTAGCGACTGAAGAAGCGCCAGACTGTAAATGTTCAATCATATGACGGATTTCGGTTGTAGACTCTTGTGTGCGTTGAGCAAGTGTACGAACTTCATCAGCTACAACAGCAAACCCTCGACCTGACTCACCTGCTCGTGCAGCTTCAATTGCAGCGTTTAAAGCCAGTAAATTAGTTTGATCGGCAATGTCATTGATAACTTTTAATATTGTTTCGATATTTGTTGTTGCTGATTCCAAACCTTTTACTTCTTCAACAGCTTGCTCAATATTACTCGATAGTAAATCGATAGTCTGTGTGGATTCAGCAACAACAGTAGAACCTTCTGATGTTGCTCTATCGGCTTGCTTTGCAGCACTTGCAGCATTCTGAGCATTACTGGCAACATCGCTAGCTGTTACAGACATTTCGTGCATAGCGGTTGCTAATTGTTCAAGCTCTTTTTGTTGTGTTTGAGTCGACTCTACTGCGCAATCAGATGCTTGTACGGTTAATTTTGTGCCATGTGTAATGTGAGCTGACAGTCTTTTAGAGTCAATAATTTGCTTCTGTAGGTTTTTCACGAATGAATTAAAACCTTTGGCAAGTTGCGAAAATTCTTGATCAGTTTGAGTCGTAAGTCGTTGCGTTAAGTCTCCACTACCTGTTGCAACACCCTGGATTGCTTGGTTTAGCTGATCTAGTGGCCGCATAAGTATTCTAATTAAGAGCGTAAGCGCAAAAATTGAGGTAATAACCGCTATAAGAGAGCAGATAATTGCACTATTTCTTAATGTAGTAACAACAGAGTAAGCAATTTTTTCATTAATAACAGCACCAATGAACCATTCTTCGTTAGGCACTGCTTTAAAATTGATCATAAATGGGTTGTCGTTAATCTTAACATGTTGAATACCTGGTTTAATTTGAACCTGTGGAAGGTAATTAGACAGCTTTTCACCATTGTACTTTGTTTCTGGATTGGCAATTGTCATACCTTCTTTAGTTACGAGAAAAAGATAACCAGCATCAAACAGGTTAACATGATTGATTAAGTCGGCTAAAGAGGTGAGTTCCATGTCAAAAAACATGGCGGCAAAAAACTGATTGTTTAATTTGACCGGAGAACCAATTGATATGATCATTTCTTTCGATGAAAGATCGATATAAGGTTGTGTTAACGTTAATTCACCAGCATCTTTAGCAGAAATAAACCACGGTCTTGTTCGAGCATCATAGTCAGAATCTGCTTCCCAAGCTGCATCATTTTCTATCATAAAGCCATCGCTATTATAGGCAAACCCTGCAGCACGATAACTATTTTTAGCAATCTGTGTCTCAAGTACGGCACTAACATAATTACGATCCAGAGGATTGATTGCTAGGGTATCTGTGATTGATTGTGCTAGGTCTTTTTTGGCATCCATTTCTGACTTTAAGGTGTTACTAACGCTTGTCAGTATTTGATCAACGCTTTTATCGATATGGTCTTTTAGCTGAGATCGAATTATTAGAACTTGTTTTGTTGACAACAGTGCAACAGTTATAAGTAACAAGATCGAAGATGCGGTGACAACTTTGTGTCTGAATTTCATATGTTTTCCTTTAGCATCGCCAGATTGGTTTCAATACAACAATAGGCGGGTTAAAAAGATCTGAGATCTTCGTTTTTATTTGGTACGACTAGTTACCTTTAAGTCAACAAGTTTCAAGCAATAGATACACTAAAAAATATCAATACAATTTGCCTTGTTTAGAGGAAAAATACGAATGAAATCTGACGTTTTTATATAAGTTGTGAGGTTTCTATAGTTTTATTAATCTGATATTGAATTAACAATAAATAAAATGAAATAACAGATCGGCTTTCGGCTTTTAGTTATTGTTATGTATAACGTTGACTCTAATTCTATCAATCCAGTTAAAGTAATAATTATCAATTGAGGGTAATGATTTTATTTATAAAGTATTGGGATAGAATGAAAAAGGCCCCGTTTTGAACGGGGCCTATGACAATCTTATCGATTTAGAAAATTAAGTGAGCAACACCTGCAATAATTGGTAGTGTGATTAGAGTTCGTAAAATGAATATCACAAAAAGCTCCAGGATATTCACAGGAATTTTACTTCCTAAAAGTAAAGCCCCAACTTCAGACATATAAATTAGCTGTGTCACTGACATGGCTGCGATAACAAAGCGCGTCATCTCATTATCTATTGATGCAGCTAGGATGGCAGGAATGAACATGTCAGCAAATCCAACAACTATTGTTTGTGAAGCTGCTGCGGCTTCTGGAATATGCAAAAGTTCCAGATATGGTATAAATGGCTGACCTAAAAACTCAAATATTGAAGAGTATTCAGCGATCACTAAAGCAACGGTCCCAAGCCCCATGACAACAGGTAGGACACCAAAAACCATATCAACAGCATTGTGAATGCCTTCTTTAATTACAATATGGAATGAGGTCACTTGTCCTGCTCGCTTGAGGGCCAGATCCATACCCCAAGAAAAAGCGGTATGACCCGTAGGTACAGCATCCAAGTGCTCTTGAGGCTCTGTACCATCAATATAATGTTCTTTCTTTAGACTAAGTGGGGGTAAGCGCGGAATAATAATTGCGGCAACAAAACCCGCAAGACAAATCGCCCCGTAAAAAGGTAGGAATAAATGCTCTAGTTGTACTTGAGCAATTACAACCAAGCTAAATGTAATGGAAACAGCCGAGAAAGTCGTACCGACAACAGCGGCTTCTCGTTGAGTATAGAACTTATTCTCATATTGCTTGCTTGTTAGTAATATGCCTACGCTACCATCTCCTAACCAAGACGCCATACAATCAATAGCACTTCTACCTGGAAGATTAAATATAGGACGCATTATTTTACTTAGCAAAGCACCAAAAAGTTCTAATAATCCAAAGTTGAGTAGAAGTGGTAGAAGCATTCCAGCAAAAATAAATACTGCAAACAAAGTTGGTAACAGCCCTGTGAGAACTAAACCCCCAGTGTTTTCTTCCCAAATTGCTTTTGGACCGATTTGGAAAAAAGTCATCACTACTGCACAACCACCAATTAAACGCACAATCAACCATAATGGTGATGGATTAAAAAGTCCGTTTAAGAAACCATTGCGAAGTATTGCGGCTGGTTTAAAAATGAAGCAAGCAAGAGAGGACACCGCCATAAAAGCAATAATGATCGTAATAATGGTTACAAGCCTGTCACCAAGTAAGGCTGGGATAAGCTTTGCCATTATAGCAACAGGAATAGTTAGGTCACCTTCATAAGAGATAGGTGCTAAAAAGAGGAGCAGACCAATTAAAGATGGGATGAAAAACATCCAGAAATTACCCTTTTGGGCTTCTGCTTTAGTAGTGTTATACATAGGTTTCTCGTGTTACTTCTAGTCAATATTTGTCATATATAAATACATAAATATTCACTAAACATCTATCATCAATCAAAGTTTACGGGAGGTTACCGATAAACATTGTTAATTGCAATACTATTCAGTAAACATATCTACTTATTCAGAGTTAAATGCCCTTTGAAGAGAAAATCTCAAGTTACAATAGGCAAAAGTTCTATTTTTGTTAGATAATTGTATCATGTTGTGTATTTTGTGCAGGTAGTTGTTATTAACAGTGTGATTAGACGAAGAAAATACTTAATAAACGTGATCGTTGTCCATTTATAATAATTTAACTCTTAGATGTTTTAAAATGGACTGGTAATTATTTTCGCTGTGCTTAAATGAGTATCTTGTTACTAATTGGTTAGACGATTACAAAACTTCTCGAAGAGATGGTGCTGGATCTCCGTTTTCCAATCCTCGGATGATTCAACTTTTTCAAGCATATATTTACAGGTATTAGCAAAGCGAAAGCACAACTGGAAGGGATGGTTCCGGTTCTAGGAGAATACGTCTCACAGTCGAATATTGATGGTATTCGATGGATAAGCACCTCTAAAATTTTGGTTAGTCAACAAAGGGATATGTTTTATTATGTGGGCTATTTTCAGTATTACTCAAGCATAGATCGACTGGTATTGGTGATCGTATGTTTATCGGTTTTATCAACGCCATTGGGTTCGTGGCCGAAACTCCCTTTAACCCTTTAAAAGTCAAAGGCTCTTTGAACAGCTTAATTAATTATTATTTCTACTATCAATATGCCAACACAATAAAACTCATATGCAACCAAAATGTTTTTTTATATCATTTATGATAAAAAAATGACTTTATTCATTTAAAGACATAAATTGAACGTGATTTCTTAGGCAAGAATGCATAAGCTATGCTTCCTATTCATTACTAGGTAATAGTTTCCGTGTTTACAAATGAGATGGCAACGAGATGGTTTCCCAATCGTAAAACGATATTGTTCTATTCCGTGCCTGTTTTTATTGCGATTAGTATTGGTGTCTCTCAGTCAGTTAAAGACTCAGGGCTCACAAAAACGATTTCTTTGAACCTGCCAGAGACTAAGATAAAGGCAGAATCTCATCAAATTCAGGTATCCAAGATTGTTATACCTCCACAAATAGAATACCAGATCCAAAAAGGGGATAATTTAAGCACAATTTTTAGTCAACTAGGTTTTAAATACCGTTCATTAATGAAAATAATGGAAACCGATTTAAACGTGCTAGCTTTAGATACACTTAAGCCAGGTAACATATTGCGCTTTTGGTGTGATGAAAAAACAGGTCAATTGGAAAAAATGGAGCTCCAATTTACACTGGCCGATAGAATCATCTATCAGCGTAACAGTGATGGTACTTTTTCATTTTCTGATATTTCTATACCGGGAGAATGGCATCAGGAGCCTTTAGCTGGCGTCGTTAATGGCAGTTTCTCTGTATCAGCGAGTAAAGCAGGCTTAAGCTCTACAGAAATTAACCAAGTGGTCAGTTTACTTAAAGATAAAGTAAACTTCTCTAAAGACCTTCGTGCTGGTGATAAATTTTCAATTGTTCGTCAAACCCAAATGATCGATGGAGTTAGTACAGGTAAGAGTGAAATTGAAGCGATTAAAATATACAATCGTGGTCGTGAGATTTCGGCTTATCTTTATTCAGATGGTCAATTTTACGATTCGAACGGTGAGAGTTTACAAAGAGCTTTTCAACGTTACCCTGTGAGCCGGAGCTGGAGAATTAGCTCGGGCTTTAACCCTCGACGTTTACACCCAGTGACTGGTCGAGTGGCCCCTCATAACGGTACAGATTTTGCCACTCCCACCGGGACCGCGGTTTCTGCAACGGGAGACGGAACGGTCGTTATTGCACGCAGTCATCCTTATGCAGGGAACTATGTTGTTATAGAGCACAATAATAAGTATAAAACTCGTTATTTACACTTAAGCAAAATCTTGGTCAAAAAAGGCCAGAAAGTTTCTCGTGGGCAACGCATCGGTCTCTCCGGTAGGAGTGGTCGAGTTACGGGGCCTCACTTGCACTACGAATTGCTCGAATACGGTCGAGCTGTTAATGCTATGAAAGCAAAAATACCAATGGCAAGCTCTGTATCCAAAGATAGAATGATAGAATTTACAAAACGACGTGACGAATTTGACAGGCTTATCAAATCCACTAAAAAGTAACTTAGATATTCCTTTTATATGACTTCAAACGGTTTGGTAGGTTAGTCTTGCAAGCCGTTTCTTCCCTTTCTAATATATGAATATCTTAATTTTATCCCGTAACCTTTGCTCTATGTAAAATAGATATAATGTATAATCTCAGGTGAAACGATGCAACAAAATGAATTTGAAATACTACTTCAGCAACTTTGTCAAAAAGAAACGCTTGTCGAAGCACTGAGCTTTTTAGGCGAGTGCTCAGAAGAAGAAATTGCGTTTGCTGCGCAATCTCTGAAAGGACAATTTGGGCTTGCAGAAGTTGCAGGTGAAAGACGAATCTACCATATTACCATGCAAGAGAACGAATCAGGCGAGGAAACCGAGTTTGTTGAGCATGTGATGAATGAAGGCGAACATTTAATTAAGTTTGCAGCATGGTTTTTCGAGACCTTTTTTGAAATTAAACCTAAAGAGACTTATAAATCAGCTGGTAAAACCTATCAACAACCTAAAAGGTAATTAACCCAATATCTAAGTGACCTCAAGTCGTCTCGCTGAACATAGTACCTTGAGGTTACGTGGTTATAAAAGCATTGATAGCTGATGTTCATCTTTTAATTTGGATCAGAACTTTATCAATCATAATTCACCTTTCCTCAATTTAGATCCACGACACTTCGTTAAAGCTGTTTATACCCAAGCTACCTAAAAGTGCCTATCCCCTTAGCTATTCCTGTACAAGGGACTCACCTTCAATCTTAAAAGAGCAATAGACTAAAAATATATCTGTGATTTATTTTTTATAAGTGATATGGAAAGTCAGGGTTATGTTTTTGAGTGAGCTGAGCGAATCAGATTTTAAAGAATGTAACTTATTGATATGTATGAGACGGGGATTTTTTTTGTTTTTCTTTTTGTTGTTATTGTCATGTTTGTGTAAAGAAATGTTCTTTATTTGTAGTAAATGTAGGGGGTGAGGGTAAGTTTAAATCAATAAGGTTCATTGACAATACATCTTATATGTAGAAAATAAGCTGCATATTTAAAGAGCTTAATCGCTCTAAAAAATTATTGTTTAACTTATTTTTAGAGAGTTGAAAATGAAATTGTTAATGAATAAATTATTGATTTCCACAATTGTAAGTGCTGCAATTTCAAGCTTTACGGTAAATGCATCAGGTGAACCTGGAAAGATTAACTTCGAGGGTTCGGTGACCAATACTCCTTGTGGAATTTCTGCAGACTCTCTTAATCAAACGGTGGACTTTGGCCAAGTGAGTCGTGCAAACTTAATGCATGGCGGTAATTCTGAACGTCAAGAATTTGAAATCAAACTAGTAAATTGCCAAATTGAAAATGAAAATAAAGTGGCAGTCACTTTTAGAGGTGATGTTTCAGAAGAGAACCATGGAGAGTTACTCGCTCATGGTGATGCTGGTGACGTCGTTATTAAAATGTTTACCGAAGGTGAGCAGCAAATCCAATTAGGTGAAGAGCTAGATCCGACTGAAATTGGTCCTAGTAATAGCTATATTAATACACTACATTTCTATGCTGTTGCAGCAAAGAGAACGGGTATCTACGGTGTACTTGACGGTAATTTTAGTGGAGAAGCTACTTTTACACTTCGCTACGAGTAAGCTGATACTTTTTTAAGATATACCCAAGTCACCCCAAGATGTATTAAATCTAGCATCCTGGGGTGATGTAGTTAAAATGCCTTCCCTCAAGTTTGATTCCTCTTTTAAAATACATCTTCCTTTATACCCAAGTGACTTCAAGATGCTTGATTCAGAGCGAGGTCACTGAGTTGAATTCAAGTAAGACAACGAAGCGGAATAGTATTCTATTTCATTTTTTGTTAGAAGAACGGTTGTCTGACGCAAGAAGTTGGCTCAGTGACACGCTCCCAAAGGGCGAGTGACCTTAACTCTCATACTTTGTTAACGATTCTCAATGTAGAACGACTATATCTCCGAATCGTTGCCGCGCCTGAGAGATAAGGTCATCTCGCTGAACACAGTATCTTGAGGTTACTTGGGTATATACCCAAGCACCTTGAAGTCACTTAGTCATATATCCTCTGATCTTCTTTGTGATTTCGCAGTGCTTTATGCGCTATTTTTATTTCTCAAAGGCTTTATCGTTGCATTCTTCCATAGGTTGTTTGCGAAACATAGCTGTTTGAAGTCATATGGGTGTAGAGATCTTACCTCCTAATTCTCATATTTTAATCTTTTTAAAGGTGTGAGATATTCAACTTGTTGTATTTTTAGTTATCTAGCCAGAAATAAAACCAACGTTTAAGATAATTTCTCTAGCTATAGGGGGAAATTATTAAAGCTATAGTTACTTTCCACTTTTGTAATTTACAGAAGCTAAAAACTGTTTGATGTTACCTAGACATACTTTCAATCTAATTATTTTATTAATCATAATAGTTAGATTGTTAACTTTTAACTGTTAACTTTTAGGCTTTAACATCATTGCTATCTTAGTTCGATATCAAAGAATAAATTTTAATTTTTACTAGTAGAGCAAAGTTTTTAATATTTATTTGTGATTTGTATGTCAATAGATTATTTAAAAGTGAGCTTTAAGTAAGATTTCTATTTTACGTTTGGCTGCTTTTATATATGATTTTTGTTATCTAAGTGATTGAAATAAATGTATACAGTAATGCATCTCACTGTTATTTATTTAAAGTGTGTCATGGCTTTGTTAGTTTTTGTTTTTAGTTTGTGATGATTTGTTTTTTTTGGTTTATAAGTTGAAGATAACATTCATTGACAATGCGACTTAAGATATGGAAAATATATTCCATACCGACGGGCTAAAGCAGCCTAATGAATTATTAATCTAAACGATCGAGATATTAAATATGAAAACTTCATTTAATAAACTGCTTATTACTATGGCAGTAACTGCGGCTACTTCTGGCGCAATGGTAAATGCTGCTGAGCCTGGTCGCATTAATTTTGAAGGTGCAGTAACAGATACTCCATGTGGTATTTCTGCTGACTCTTTAAATCAAAATGTAAATCTTGGTCAAATTGGCCTTGAAAATTTAAATGCTGGCGGTCAGTCTGAACGTCAAGAGTTTGAAATCGAATTAGTGAACTGTCAGATATCAAATGAAGACGGTGCTCAGAACAAGGTAAGCATTTCTTTTAACGGTCGTACTGCTCAGGGTAAAACTGACGAACTTCTAACACGTGGCGATGCTGGTGACGTAGTAGTAAAAATGTTCACTGACAGCGAAGAGCCTGTTGAAATGGATACAGCAATTGAAAGTAATTTCGGCGCTGGTGAAGATAGCTGGATGAATACACTGCACTTTTATGCAATTGCTGCAAAATCAGACGGCGGTACTGTTACAGAAGGTGACTTTAATACAGAAGCAACCTTCACACTAACTTACCAATAAAGTTGAAATTAAGGGAAGAAGTCGGTACTTCTTCCCTTACACTTTGTGTTTTTAGAAACTGCTTTTCCTTAGAAAAACCCACCAAAACGTCTGCACTTTGTCTACTATTAATAATGTTGTTTTTTGCTTATTTTTTATTAGGTCTAATGGTAAATAATGAAACTGTACACTAGAAAAAAGCTCATTGTATTATCAACTTTTTTTGTTGCGGCTGCAAATGCTACTGAGTTCAACCTAGATTTTATTGATGCCAATGACCGTTCAGAAATAAACTTTGAAAGATTCTCGAACGAGGGCTACATACTTCCAGGGCTTTATACTCTTAAACTATTGGTTAATGGTGAGCGTATTAGTACTGCGCCAGTCGATGTTGAAGTAAAAGAAATTGATAATGGTGAAGGTGCTACATTTCCTTGTTTAGATCAGAATTCAATCAAAAATATTGGCTTAAAAAATAATTCAAACATTATCGAAAAATTTAAAGAGAAATCCTGCCTGAATATCAATAAATTACCAATTATTGATTACAATATTGATCTCTATAAACAAGTTATAAACATCAATATTGACAAAAATAAACTGGAATATTCAGAAAGAGGTTGGTTATCCTATAAACACTGGGATGAAGGGATAAACGGTATTACTTTAGACTATAGAATAAACAGTTTATACACTTCTAATCAAAATAAAAAAGATACTTACTCCTCCTCAGTGTCTGGCACTGCAGGGCTTAATTTTGACGCTTGGAGAATACGAGCGAATTATAACGGTGATATTGCTGGCTCTGATATTGATTCTGAAGGGATAGACTTTCAGCAAATTTATGCCTACCGCGCATTAGGCCCCATCAACTCAAAACTCTTTATCGGTGAGCGCTTTCTCAGTAGTGAAATATTTCAACCTTACAGTTTTACGGGTATCTCCTTAAAAAGCGATGAGAGAATGCGCCCTCCAAGACTTCGTGATTATGCACCACGAATTCAAGGTATAGCTAAAACAAACGCAAAAGTTGAAGTTTATCGTGGTAAATACCTTATTTATGAAACCAATGTTGCTGCGGGTGAATTTGAGATCAATGATCTCAACTCAGTACAAGGCATCCTTGATGTAAAAGTGATTGAGCAAAATGGGGATGTTGCTTCTTTTACTGTTGGCTCCGACACCATACCATACTTATTGAGACCTGGAACTTTTAACTATAGCCTTAATGCAGGTAAAACTGATGTAGCACAGGATTCATCCAACGATCTC
The DNA here is from genome assembly GCF_007990935.1 of Vibrio sagamiensis NBRC 104589. Classification (GTDB taxonomy): domain Bacteria; phylum Pseudomonadota; class Gammaproteobacteria; order Enterobacterales; family Vibrionaceae; genus Vibrio; species Vibrio sagamiensis. The sequence continues at coordinate 21,844 of NZ_BJXJ01000027.1, read as the reverse complement.
AGCTTTGTGACGGCTGAGATAGAGTATGGATACAGTAATAATATTACCCTACATACTGGTACAACATTGTCTGAGGATTATAGGTCTTGGGCTTTTGGTTTTGGTACTAATCTTGGCACCTTAGGTTCCGCTTCTTTAGATATGCTAACGTCTAACGCAGAAGTTGATAACTCTGATAATGACAAAACGGGTAACTCCTTCAAACTAGCCTATGCCAAAAACTTTAGCGAATTGGATACAAGCATTAATTTTAGTGGCTATCAATTTTTTGATAGAAATTACTACAGTTTGCCCGATCTAGTCAGTTACCTAGATAACTCAATTGCTTACAACAATACCAAAAGCATTATAAGCGCAAATATCAACCATAATATTGATGTGTTGAATTCTTCAATATCAGTTCAATACTCAAACTTTCAATACTGGGACGACAACAGTGCGGAAAGTTACAATATCTCGTTAGGCACTTCTTTTGACGCATTTGGAATTAAATACATAAAAGCTAATTTGAGTGCAACCCGCTCACTGACAGAAAGTAGTACATTGATAAGTATCAATAAACAAAAGAAGTACGAAACGTCTTACTTCTTTAACTTATCGATACCTTTGGACATTGGCTATGTGAGTTACAACACTAATATTCGTGATGAAATGATTACTCATAATGTCACTTATAGTGGCCGTTTAGCCGATTCAAAAGGTAACTACAGCTTAAGAGCTGGATATAATCAGGTTGAAGATGGAGAAAATGCACAATCGTTTGGCACTTACTTGAGTTATGACTTGCCCTACACTGGCGTAAATCTCAACTCAAACTATGTGAAAGACGATTATCTTTCTGTTGGTGCCTCTCTTGATGGTGGCTTAACTTTCAGTAAGTACGGTTTCGCTGCTAACTCTGGCGGATACGGAGGTAGTACTCGATTGATTATTGATACAAATGGCTACGAAGACGTTCCTATTAGTGGCTCAAACACAAAAACGAACAGTCAAGGTCTTGCGGTTATTTCGAATATATCCAGTTATAGAGTTGAGGACCACTCCGTTGATATGAGTCAACTGCCCGATACTTTAGATGCTAAGCAACCGCATACTGAAACTATTTTAACTGAGGGAGCGATTGGTTATCGCAGTATCAAAGTAATCAAAGGCCATAAAGCTTTTCTTGAGATCGAGCTTAAAGATGGCGGAGTAGCTCCATTCGGAGCGACTTTGAACGATAAAGAAGGTTTAGAGTTAGGGATTATTGGTGATGATGGCATTGTCTGGGCGACTGGGTTTGAGGCAAGTCAAACCTTATCGGTTAATTTTTATGGCCAACAATGTCATGTTCAAACCCCTGAATCAGTTGATGTGAATAAAGTTATTCACCTTAAATGCTTATAATCTTTATTAAGAATTTTAAATTGGAGAAAAAGTTATGTTGTTGATAAACAGTAAATTGAAGAAGCTAATGACTTTTTCTATTCTGGCTACTTTACCAGGACTTTGCTTAGCTGCGGTTTCACTGGATAGAACCCGAGTGATTTTTCCCGGTGATAAAAAAGCCATATCCTTGACTGTCAAAAATGATAATGAATTATCTCCCTATCTTGCACAGTCTTGGCTGGAAGACAGTGAATTCAATAAAGTACGTATTGGTCCTTTTATTGTTTCTCCTATGGTTCAGAGAATTGAACCCGGTCAGAAAAGTTCAGTTCGTATTTCACAGTCAAATTTAATAAAAGACTTACCCACAGATAGAGAGTCATTATATTACTTTAACTTAAGAGAAGTTCCACCCAAAAGCGATCAAAGTAATTCACTCCAGATCGCTCTTCAAACAAAAATAAAATTTTTCTATCGACCTGAATCGATCTTGCCAGGAAAAAATTATATATGGCAAGAGGAATTGATTGGTGAAGCACAAGCTAAGGGTTATGTTATAAAAAACCCTACTCCTTATTATATCTCTGTGATTGGTGTTTCTGGCTCAGCAGATAAACAAAACAGTTATGACTTCAAACCTTTTATGATTGAACCTAAAAGTGATAAGTTCTTAGATAAAAATTTAGGCAAGCAATTCTATCTTTCTTATATCAATGATTGGGGTGGAACTAAGGTCTTAGAATTTAATTGCTTAAGAAAAACCTGTAAGGTTAAGAAGTAAATATTTAGGTATGAAAAGTATGATACGTTTCAACGCTTATATATCACTGTTTTTATTCAGCTTCTCTTTTCATTCATTTGCAGTTGATATGAACTTTAAAGGTGAGCTGCTGGACTCGCCTTGTATAATAGATCCCAACAACTCTGATATAGATGTCACTTTACGTGATATACCTGCATTAAATATGAATTATCTGCCTGGTAAATCAGTTGAAATGCCTTTTCAAATTAAGCTTATAAACTGTAACCTTAATCAAGCTGGCGCAATAAGTATTTATTTCAATGGTGAAACTGAAGAAGGCATGGGTAATTTACAGCACAAATACCTCAAAGTCTCCGGTCAAAATGAAGGCAAGATAGGTCTTGGAGTTCTTGATGAACAAGGTGAGTTAGTCACAATTGGAGAGGGTGACTCTGGGTATCCCATTGAGATAAATGACGAAAATATAACTGTAAATTTCTCAGCGTTTATTAAAAGTACCCCTGATGCTTTAGAAAACAAAAGTGTTGTTGCTGATAACTACTCCGCTAGAGCAACATTCGAGGTGCGTTATGAGTAAAATAATAATATCTAATGTAATGGCAATGGGGTTATTATTATTTTTGTCTTCTTTAAACTCTAGCGCTAGAGCAGATGACATTCCAATTACTGTAACAGGTAATTTACTTATGATTCCCTGCACTGTTAATAATGGAAATACAATTTCAGTTGATTTTAAGACGGTCAATGTCAATGAAATTGATGATGCTGCTATTCTAACCACAATCCCTGTTTCTTGCTCGCCTTACACTTCGGTATTTATTAAGGTGCTCGGGGAGACATTAAATTGGAATCCTGAATCTTATGAAAATATTCTGAAGGCGTCACTTTCATCTGAGCAAAACTACGATGGTTTTGGAATCCAACTTTGGCAGGGTGATACGAGAGATACTCAGTTATTAATCGGATCAGGTAAAGGCGGGCAATATGGCAGCCCTTTGATTGATGGTATGTCAGAAAATGGTAATGGTTCATTTTTATTTACTTTTTTATCAACACTATACAATCGTGATAGTAAACCATTAGAAGCGGGTAGTTTTTATGCGCATGCTACTTTGGATGTTTTTTATTTTTGAATAGCTATAGCGGTGGATTTATGTTGAGAAATATTATCGTATTTTGTTTTTTATGTTTGGGCAGTGTAAGTTTATTTGCAGCGCCAGTTGCTCCTTCTTGTATGGTACTTTGGGCGACGAGTAGCCCTATGCCTGTACTAAACATAGATCTGATACAAGGAAACAGTTATGAAACATCTGTGACTATTGTCGGAAACCCAAGTTCTGATAGAGATGGTTTTTGGGTGGCAAGTGGTACTTCTCTTTTTGCTGAGCCGACTGATAGATTAAATGTAAAATTGTCGAATTATCCAACCTCTTATTCACAAGGAGCGCAGACTAAATGGGCTGTTTTAAAAATACCTAAGAGACTTCAGTTTCAGGAAATTGGTAGTAATGTGACGATAGAGACACAGCTCATTCCTCCTCCAGGCTTTGAGTTACGTGATGGAGGGGCTGATTGGATACTTGTTGGACATACTGTCGCTGGAGTTACAGGTGACTGTACTGAGACAGGTGTGGACTATAAATACGTACGTTTTTGGATGCCGGATGTCGAACTAAGGCTGTCCCTTGCAGCAAATTCACATATTCCCGGTGGAGAATATGATCTTTCGTTCGATTATACCTACGGTTATTTAGAAAATAAGTATCTTTCATCAGGTATTATCAACGCAGAACAGGCAATAAGCTACGTACAACGTTATAGTAATATACAAATGGCAAATATTCATTTAAGCGTAACAAATAGATGTGAATTCAGTCCAAGCGAGATACATCTTGATCATGGCAGTATCCCTGCAAATAATAGCGCTAATGGCCACAAGTCTGATACTCAGAATTTAGATATCAGCTGTAAAGAAAATACGACTATTCATGTGAAAGCGAAAAGTTTAAACAATTCGCCTCTCGACTCGCCTCAAAACTTTTTTAGTTGTGGTCAGCAAGGTTTGTGTAGAGTTTCTTTTACTTATAATGATGTCTCTTATAATGAAGGCTCTTTTACAATGCAAAAAGGTACTATTGGCGTATACTCAAGGTTTTTCTTCACTGAACCTTCCGAGGGAGCAACAGCCACTGGTCCATTCACCGGAAATGCTGTTTTGAGTATCAATATTGAATAGTGAATCTTGGAGCTACTCGAATGTTTTTAATACCTTTGAGTAGCTTGTAGTTTATTTACTTTGTCTTTTTGGACTCCCAATGGGTAATAAAGGCAATCGAAGCAATAATGATCGCCGCTCCAAGCCAAAGTCTTCCCGGGGGGCCCCAACCAAATACTATCCATCCAGCTAAGACATTGAGCGGCAGCTTGGCATGATCAAAAGGCTGAACAAAAGATGCATCGGCAACAGCGTAAGCTTTAATGACTGCCCACTGTGCTAGCGCGGTTAATATTCCTGCCACAAGAATGACCCCCCATACATTAATCTCTTGCGGTACTGCGAAGGACGGTATTGCAAGCAGAATGTTAAAAGGGGTAATGAGTAAAAAAAGGTAGACGAGAATAGTCTGTGGGGGCTCTTTTAAAGATTGCTTCTTGACCATTAATGCATAGCATGCCCAGAAGAATGCAGCACCAACAGGGAGGAGTGATGCCCATGAAAAACTATCAGACCAAGGTTCAAGGATGATCATGGCTCCAATGAAGCCAGCTATGGTTGCAATCCATCTCGCCCCGCCAACCTTTTCTTTTAGGAATAAACCAGAGCCAATAGTCGCGAAAAGTGGGGAAGTCATTAAAAGAGCGATACCTTGCCAAATGGGAACAGGGTAAGCTAATGCCCAAAGCCATAATTGGATGCCGATTACTGCGAGGAAAACACGTACAATATGCAGCCCCAGATGTTCAGTTTGTAAAGATTGCTTGATACCAAGTGATGCTAAATAAGGCAGTATCGCACATAGAGCAATACCGTATTGAAATAGAGCAAATGCCGTGGAGGTCACACCAAAGTGGATGCTTGCGATTTGAGCTAAGCTATTTACAACAGCAAACGCAAAACCTGCGGTGAGCATCCAAGACGCTCCTTGAATGGGATTATGATTCAACACTATTGTCCAAGATCTGTATGTTGGAGGAATTATGGTTGAAATCATACGTTCTAAATTGTAGGTTAGCCAACAAAAAGTGTTTCTTAGCCCATTAATAATGTTGTATTAGATTGAGGCATTACAGATCGCTTGAGTACAGGTTTACAAGTCAGTTTTACAGGGAGCAGTGATGGGAAGCATTCATCTTAACGACACCAAGATCAAACCGAGCAAAATTGTTTGCGTAGGTCGCAATTACGTAGAGCATATCAAGGAACTCGATAACTTGATGCCAGATCAAATGGTGGTATTCAATAAACCTGCTACTGCTATTTCGCCAACTTTGTATTCAAGTCACCAAAAAACTGCTCTGCATTATGAAACGGAAATCTGTTTTTTGATTGAAGGAGGTAAATACGTTGCGGTAGGCCTTGGCCTTGATCTGACCAAAAGAGATACTCAAACAGAGTTAAAGCAAAAAGGGTTACCCTGGGAACGTGCTAAAGCGTTTGATGGCTCAGCAGTATTTAGTCGTTTCCTTCCCTTAGAGGGGCTTGATGTTAATGACTTACATATGGAGCTACTGATTAACTGCGTTCATGTGCAAAAAGGGCATGTAGAACAGATGATTTACCCCCCTATAACCATTCTCAATGAGCTCTGTTCTTTTACAACACTTGAAGATGGCGATGTAGTGATGACGGGGACGCCAAAGGGAGTCGGTGAAGTCCATAAAGGGGATGTGTTTCTTGGTCGTCTAAAATGCGCCGATGTTACTTTACTTGAAGTCGAATGGGTTGCTGTTTAACTTGCTAAAGTGGCTTACTTAGAGCGTCTTTAATAACATCACTCCTAATATCAGCTCCAATTAAAGTGATTTGTGTCTTTTATTTTTAGTCTGGTTGTAATAGAAGTATTAGTATAAAATGTGCTGCTTGTTATAAAAGGCGGCAAAAGAATGATTGATTTTACGATACTTCCAGTTTATCTCACCGCAGTAATCGCTCTGCTTCTATTACCTGGCCCTGATATGTTATTGATTGCTAGTTCAAGTATGAGCTACGGTAAAAAAGTAGGGTTATTTGCCAGTTTAGGTAATGCGACATCGGGTATTATTTTGACCTTGTTGGCTGCAATGGGGGTGTCGACATTAATCGCAATGAGCCCTGTTGCTCTTAAGGTGTTACATCTGCTTGGCGGTGCCTACTTACTGAAAATGGGCTGGGATTGTTTGAAATCAGAAGCCTCTTTAGCTCCTGAATTAGTGAAAGAAAATAAAATGGCGTTGACCTACTATCAGCGTGCATTGATGAGTAATCTGCTCAATCCTAAGGCCTTAGTCTTTTTTGTCATGTTTTTACCTCAGTTTGTCTCTAGCAACATTACTGCATCTTCGGGTGAGCAAATGCTTGCGCTTGGTTTGCTTTTAAACGTGCTGGGATTGCTATTCAACATCTTGTTGGTTGCGTTGGCGGGTACCTTAGGAAAAGGGTTATTGGAAAATGACAAATTCCGTATGTACCAAGGCAAAGTGATGGGGTTGGTGTTCGTTATTCTCGCGGTGTGGATGCTCAGTAGCTTTGTAATGTAACGTGTAGGAAGAAATCAGATTTTTATACAAAAGCCAGCACTCGCTGGCTTTTGCATTTTCTGTTTTCCAGAATCGATGTTTCAAACTCGAATTACAAACTTTGTTGATGTGCTTCGATCAATGCGTTCATCTTCGCTTCCGCAGCTTGGTTAGCTTGCGCGTAATCCATCTCAGCAGGGAAGTCGCTGATGACTTCGTAGTAGCACTTCAACTTTGGCTCGGTACCGGAAGGGCGGACAATCACGCGTGATTTGTCTTCTAGGTGGTAAACCAGTACGTCACTCGCTGGTAAGTTAATCGCTTCTGTAGTGCCATCAGTTACAAAGCGAAGTGATAACTTCAGATCTTCAATCACTTCAATACGTTTACCCGCGATCTCTTTCGGTGGATTTGCGCGCAGTTTGTCACCGATTGGTGGTGATTTAGGGTCAAGTGCAATACTGCGTTGCGCGTTGAAGTAGAAACCGTGTTGGCGATATAGCTCTTCTAGCTTATCCCACAGCGTTTTGCCTTGTGCTTTCAGTTTACCTGTCAATTGAGAGAAAGCGACCAGTGCTGACAAGCCATCTTTATCCCATACCTTGTTTCCTACGGTGTAGCCAAGAGCTTCCTCGTAAGCAAATAGGAACGGATTTGCTTCTGTCTCTTGTGTCATTGCTACATTGGTCAGCCATTTAAAGCCCGTTAACGTTTGGTAGTATTCTGCACCGTGTGCTTTGGCAATGCTGCTCAATAGGCGAGAAGACACTATGGTATTGCCAACGAGTGCTTTTGGCTGCACCTGTAGTAAATAATCACCGAACAATGAACCCACTTGGTCACCAGTTAGCATTTGGTATTCACCATCTGGGCGTTTTACCGCCACTGCAAAGCGGTCTGCGTCAGGGTCGTTTGCACAGGCGATATCAGCGTCGACAGATTTACCCAGTGCCATAACCATGTCCATTGCGCCAGCTTCTTCAGGGTTCGGGAAGTTTACGGTAGGGAACATACCGTCCGGTTCACGCTGCTCTGGAACACTTGCCACTTTTTCAAAGCCAGCATCTGCGAGTAATGTTTCTGCCATCTCTGCACCGACACCATGCATCGCGGTGTAAACTATCGAGATATCTGTGTTGCTATCTGGTGTTAGCAGAGTATTATCGTTGATTGCATTGCGGTACGTCTGGTAGTACTCGTCTTCAAGCCACACCAACAACTCTTTTTGCTTCGCATCGTCCAGTGACATTAGAGGAAGCGGTTTTGCTGTTGCTTCATCGATTTTTGCGGCAATACCAGAATCGTGCGGTGGAATAATCTGTGCGCCATTTTCCCAGTATACTTTAAAGCCATTGTACTCTGGTGGGTTGTGGCTTGCGGTTACGACGACCGCTGCTGCTGCATTTAACTCACGAACACCGAAAGCGACAATGGGTGTTGCTGCTACTTTATAGGTTAGGTAAACCTTGATGCCTAAAGCAGCAAGTACGGAAGCCGTATCGTATGCGAACTGTTTCGAATCTGGCCGACCATCGTAACCGATAACCACGCCACGAGAGGATGCGTCTTGCACTTGTTCAATCAGATAGTGACCGAGACCAGTCGCCGTTTCTTGAATCACTAAGCGGTTCATGCGATTTGGGCCTGCGCCTACTTTACCACGAAGCCCTGCGGTCCCAAAAGCCAAACGCGAGCTGAAACGATCTTGCAATTCACTTTCATTACCAGTATCGATAAGTTGCTGAAGCTCTTCGCGTGTTTTGGGATCAGGATCTCTTGCAAGCCATAGTGTTGTCTGCGTTGTCATAGTGGTGATTTCCTTAGTCATTGGCAACATCGGTGAAGGTAGGGAAGAACTTTTTTCTTCAAATCTCGTTGAATTACGAAGGTGAACAGCCCTCATCATTACCCACACCATCGATGCTACTTAATGTAAATGTTTCTCAGTTAGATTTCAAAGTTGTACATCGGCAAATAGCTAAGAATAGCCCCTAATTTGAGAATTAATTCGCATCAAATACCTTGAAGAAAGATAGAACTATTACTAGCCTTTTAACATAAATACAACAAAAGGTGGTGAATCATAAGTTTCTACAAATTTTATTAAATTTGTTCGATATTTGCATCAGGAAGCAAAGCAGCTCGCTAGTACACAGCGAGAGAACAGGGGAGAGTTCTTTTGAAAAGATTAGCAACTACTCTAGCCTTATTGATGAATGTGATTTTTATCACGTTTTCTTCGTCCAGTTGGTCAGAGCAAAATGAATACAACATGACCAAAGGTGTGACAGCAATTAGTGGGCAAGTTTATGAATTGCATATGCTTATCTTCTATATTTGTTGTGCCATAGCTTTGATTGTGTTTGGGTTGATGTTCTACTCTATTTTACGTCATCGCAAGTCGAAAGGTGCCGTCGCGGCGAATTTCCATGAAAGTACTAAAGTTGAAATAATCTGGACGGTCATCCCCGTTATTATTTTAATCGCGATGGCGATACCCGCAACGAAAACCTTGATTGCAATGGAAGATACAACGCAATCAGATCTGACGGTCAAAGTCACTGGATCACAGTGGAAGTGGCATTACAGTTACTTTGGCGAAGATGTTGAGTTTTTTAGTCTCTTGGCCACCAGCCAAAAAGAAATCGATGGCATTGAAGCCAAAGGTGCGCATTATCTGCTTGAAGTTGATAACCCTCTGGTATTGCCCATTAATCGTAAAGTTCGTTTTCTAATGACCTCGGATGATGTTATCCACTCTTGGTGGGTGCCTGATTTTGCGGTTAAAAAAGATACGATACCTGGTTTTATCAATGAGGCATGGACCAAGATTGATAAGCCAGGTGTTTACCGAGGCCAATGTGCAGAACTATGCGGTCGAGCTCATGGCTTCATGCCCATTGTAGTTCACGCCATGGAAGAAGATGAATTCGATCAATGGCTAGAAGGGAAAAAACAAGAACTTGCACTACAAAAAGCCGCAGCAAAAGCCTCCCTAACGCAGGAACTTTCTATGGAAGAATTGATGGAAGAAGGACAAGCGGTTTACGCTGCGCGCTGTGCGGTGTGTCATCAAGCCAACGGAGAAGGGCTTTCAGGTGCTTTTCCAGCTATTAAGGGAAGTACAATTGCGTTAGGGCCTGTCGAAAATCATATTGATATCATAGTGAATGGTCGTTCTGGTACTGCTATGCAGGCATTTGCGAATCAACTTAGTGATAAAGAGATCGCTGCTGTTATTACCTACCAACGTAATGCATGGGGTAATGATACTGGTGAGACGGTCCAAGCATCTGATATTAATGCCTTTAAAGCACAGGAAAGTGCCAAGGAGGGAATATGAGTAAACCAATCGATCCTGCGGTTAAGTCTGCGCCTATTGACGCACAAACTAGTGCGAACACAACGATGGTCATTGAAGACGATCACGACCACCATGATGCACCAAAAGGACTGGCTAGGTGGATATATTCTACCAATCACAAAGATATTGGTACGCTTTACCTCTGGTTTAGCTTTGCGATGTTTCTTATTGGTGGGGCAATGGCAATGGTCATCCGAGCCGAACTTTTTCAACCAGGCTTGCAACTTGTTGACCCTCAATTTTTCAATCAAATGACGACAGTACATGGGCTGGTTATGGTCTTTGGCGCGGTTATGCCTGCTTTTACCGGATTAGCTAACTGGATGATCCCATTAATGATTGGCGCTCCAGATATGGCGTTGCCTCGTATGAATAACCTAAGCTTTTGGATTCTTCCCTTTGCATTTTTGATTTTGATTGGCTCGCTATTTTTACCCGGAGGCGGGCCGGATTTCGGTTGGACTTTTTACGCTCCGTTATCGACTACATATGGCCCCGATAGTACAGCACTGTTTGTTTTTTCTGTTCATATTATGGGTATCAGCTCGATTATGGGAGCGATTAACGTCATTGTCACCATCGTCAACATGAGAGCGCCTGGTATGACTTGGTTTAAGCTGCCAATGTTTGTATGGACTTGGTTGATTACTGCGTTTTTATTGATTGCTGTCATGCCTGTTTTGGCTGGAGCCGTAACCATGGTGCTTACTGATAAATACTTTGGCACGAGCTTTTTTGATGCTGCTGGTGGCGGTGACCCTGTCATGTTCCAACATATCTTTTGGTTCTTCGGGCATCCAGAAGTTTACATCATGATTTTACCGTCGTTTGGCATCATATCTGCCATCATTCCTGCGTTTACTGGCAAAAAGCTTTTTGGTTATCACTCAATGGTGTACGCCACTTGTAGCATCGCACTGTTGTCATTCTTGGTATGGGCGCATCATATGTTTACAACGGGAATGCCTGTATTTGCAGAACTGTTCTTTATGTACTGTACGATGCTCATAGCGGTCCCGACCGGAGTGAAGGTCTTTAACTGGGTCGCAACCATGTGGCGTGGTGCGATGACATTTGAAACACCCATGCTGTTTTCCATTGCTTTTATTGTTTTATTTACGATTGGTGGGCTTTCAGGCCTAATGCTTGCGATTGTACCTGCAGACTTCCAATATCATGATACTTACTTTGTCGTCGCTCACTTCCATTATGTCTTGGTATCGGGAGCCGTTTTCTCGATTATGGCAGCAGCCTACTATTGGTTGCCTAAATGGACAGGGCATATGTATGACAATAGACTGAGTCTTTGGCACTTTTGGTGTTCAATTATTTCGGTAAACCTCTTATTTTTCCCGATGCATTTCTTAGGTTTAGCCGGCATGCCACGTCGTATTCCAGATTATGCAATTCAATTTGCGGATGTGAATCAAATTGTCTCAATTGGTGGCTTTGCCTTCGGTTTGTCTCAACTCATTTTCTTATGGTTAGTGATCAAGTGCATACGAGGTGGGGAGCCCGCACCAGCCAAGCCTTGGGAGCATGCTGAAGGCTTAGAATGGACGGTGCCGAGTCCTGCGCCATATCATACCTTTTCAACGCCACCAAAGATCGACTAAAAGCAGAGTAAGGTGAAGGATATGGAAGCCAAAACCTCCCACAAAAAATTAACCGTTAAACTGGTCTTAGCCACAGCCTTGATGTTTGGCTTTGGCTACGCCTTAGTGCCTCTGTATGACGTTATGTGTGATGCACTAGGGATCAATGGTAAAACTAGTGATGTCGCAGCAATCCAACCTACAGGAATGAAAATTGACCGTACGCGTACCATTAAAGTCGAGTTTATGGCTCACATTACACCGGAAATACCATGGGAGTTTGAACCCAGCGTGGTTTCGATGAATGTGCACCCTGGCGAAGTGATTCAAACGGAATATCTTGCATTTAACCAGAGTGAACAGGCGCTTATTGGTCAAGCTGTCCCTTCGGTGTCTCCTGGTTTAGGAGCCGCATATTTCAATAAAATTGAATGTTTTTGCTTTAACCAACAGCCTCTTGAAGGCAAGCAGCAAGCACGTATGCCATTAATTTTTTATATTGAACCTAATGTGCCGGATTCAATTCATACGTTGACCTTGTCTTATACACTCTACAAGTTTCCCCCTCAGCCTGACGAAACATCCCTAGTCAGCCTTCTGAGGAGTGAACCACAGACAAGCCGTCTGTAAGGAGCGATTTTTATGAGTAACAAGCCCGAGAGTTATTATGTTCCTGCACAAAGCAATTGGCCTATTGTCGCTGCCTTTGCTCTTTTTTTGATTGCAGTTGGTGCTGGTTTAACTGTCCAAGGTATTCAAGCGGAAAGTGAGATAGGGACCTTTGGCAAAATCATTCTGATTTTAGGCATGCTGTCTTTGCTTTATATTTTAGCTGGGTGGTTTAGTAATGTAATTACTGAATCATTAACGGGTAAATACAGTGCACAAATTACCCGCTCATTTCGGCAGGGGATGAGCTGGTTTATCTTTTCAGAAGTGATGTTCTTTGGTGCATTTTTTGGTGCTCTTTTTTATGCCAGAATCCTTTCTGTGCCATGGTTGGGTGGCGCTGATAATAATTTCATGACACACGAAGTGTTATGGCCTGACTTTGAGGCTATTTGGCCTTTAACGTCGACACCAGATGGGACGACAACAGAAGCGATGCCATGGAATGGTATCCCACTCATGAATACTATTTTACTTTTACTGTCATCCATTACGTTACATATGGCCCATGTCAGTTTAGAAAAAAATAAGCGGACAGCGTTGATTGTTTGGTTAGAGCTTACCATCGTACTTGCAGGGTTTTTCCTTTATTACCAATATGTTGAATATGCTCATGCTTATCAAGAAATGGGACTCACTCTTCAATCTGGGATCTACGGCAATACGTTCTTTATGTTGACTGGATTTCATGGGTTGCATGTGTGTCTTGGTGCCATATTCTTGCTTGTTCTATTGTCGAGGATTGCCAAGGATCACTTTTCTCCTCATAACCACTTTGCATTTCAAGCGGGGAGTTGGTACTGGCATTTCGTTGATGTGGTTTGGTTATGTTTATTTGTATTTGTCTATGTAATCTAAGTCTATGTAATCGAAGCAAACTTGAGACAAAGCAACGGCTACACCTCTAAAGTAAGAACCACTAAAATACGCATTGCTGAGCTGAGATAAATGGAATGACTAGTACGGATTGGGATTCGGTGAGATCCAGCCTGCACTTAGAGCAAAAAGTAGAAGCAGTATCACGAGAGCAGAAAACATGACTCGACGTCCAAGGTAATGACTCATTGGTTTCCTGTTCTCACTGTTTTCTGGATTGTCTTTAACCATTTCGATCAACGCTTTGGCAAGGTTGAATATGATGAAAAGCAGCAATAAAACCAACGTTGTTTTAAATAAAAAAGTGATGGACATGAAATCTCCTAGTTCATTGTTAGGTTTGTCTGCTAGCTTTTGGGCAGCAGTTTGCTTAACTGTGGCTGTGTTTTTAGCATTGGTCAAACTCGGCATCTGGCAGCTAGATCGAGGCAATGAAAAATGGGCTTTAGAGAAGGCGATGGAACAAAAGCGCAAAGCGCCACATCAAGATATCGCGATTTTGCTAAGTTACAGTGAAAGTAAAAATCGTTTTCAAGGGTTTAAAGTGCAAGCACAAGTCTTGCCACAAGAGTTCCCTATTATTTTGCTGGATAATCAAACTTATGCTGGAAAAGTGGGTTACCTTGCTTACCAAATTGTGGCAATTAATGCTGTAAATCTGCCTTTTAATCAGGCATTTGTTAATACTCCATTGGTTTTGTTGGAACTTGGCTTCGTTGAAGGGCTCGTATCAAGAACAGCATTGCCGAAAGTGATTGAACTCGAAGAAGGGCAATTAATCACAGGTCGTACCTATCAAAAGTCAAACAACCCTCTAAGCTCAGATCTGATGGCAGAAAAGGGTAACCCTGTCCGCATACAAAACTTGAATATTGAGCAACTGGCTGAGAGCTTCAATATTGACTTAGTTCCGTTTGTTATTCAGCCAGATAATCTCAAATCTTGGCCTTACTCTTTTCCATGGAATCCGCTTCCTATGACCAGTGAAAAACATTTTGGTTATTCTTTTCAATGGTTTGTAATGGCAGGGGTATTTTTATTGATAACTCTAATGGTGTTATTTCGCTGGATACGTAGTGTACGCTCACAGGGAGGTGAGGCATGATATCTAAAGTAGCAAAAGGGCGATTTTCTTTAATCGCATTGATCGGCTTATTTGCTCTGCCTGCCATCATTGCTAAATTGGTACTGAGTCAAGGCTGGTATCAACCCGGAGCAACAAACCGAGGCAAGTTAGTCGAGCCATACACCACTTTAACCCAATTAGGACAAGCCTCTCCTTATATTAAAAAAGGTTGGCAACTCGCCTATGTTCTTCCTTCTCAGTGCGGCAGTCGCTGCCAACAGCAGCTTCATTTAATTAAGCAGAGCCATATTGCTTTAGGAAAATATCAGGAACGCGTTATCCCTATTATTTGGGCACCTCAAAACACTCAAAAACCCAATGATTCAATAGCCTTAATGGAAATGAATGAACGTTTGTCTCAACAGGTGCACGCAGGGCAAATTGTTATTGTTGATCCTTTAGGGCAGTTGGTAATGGCTTATACCACTTTAGGTCAAGATGACTTGGTGCAACTAAATAAAGATATGCTGTCTGATTTACGTAAGTTACTTAAGCTGTCACGAGTTGGCTAAGGAGAAGTCATGAGATTAGAGCATTTAGTGAAATTCAGTCTTTGCCTTACGCTCGTCGTTATCATGCTGGGGGCTTACACTCGTTTAGCTGATGCTGGCTTGGGATGCCCTGATTGGCCAGGGTGTTATGGGCAGTTACTTGTCCCTCAAACACAAGAGGAGGTCTCTACAGCTAATGCTTTATTTCCTGAAAGGGCAGTCGAGCAAGGTAAAGCTTGGTTAGAAATGATCCATCGTTATTTTGCTGGTTCACTAGGGATTGTTATCCTAGTTATGGCTATATTGGCAACAAACAAGCAAGATGTTGATGCAACTATCCCAATTTTACTTTGTCTTTTGGTCTTAGGTCAGGCCGCTTTAGGAATGTGGACGGTGACATTAAAACTGATGCCAAGTATTGTTATGCTGCATTTATTCGGTGGTTTTACTCTACTGGCACTCCAAGCTGTTTTTTATTGTCAATTGAAGTCTCATTCTCTTCCTCCAGAGCCAGTTGCTTTAGTCTCAAAAGGGGTCAAGTTACTGTCAGTGTTTACTCTTGGTATTGTTACCATGCAAATTTTACTTGGAGGCTGGACCTCCTCAAATTATGCCGCGCTTATGTGTACTTCATTACCAATTTGTGAAGGTAATTGGCAGGCGCATTTATCATGGAAAGAAGCGTTTTCTTTTTGGCAAACAGGATTTGATAGTTACGAATTTGGTGTGTTGGATTATCCGGAACGCATGACTATTCATGTTAGCCATCGTATTGGAGCTATGGTTACAGCCGCCGTTGTCCTAAGTTACATTGTGGTGTTATACCAACAACAATTCTCTTCGGCCAAAAAAATAGCCTTTTGGCTTGGCTTTGTACTTTTGTGCCAGATTGCTTTGGGTATCAGCAATGTCTTATTTCAGTTACCTATTTATGTCGCCGTTGCACATAACTTGGGGGCGGCTCTAATGCTGGCCTTGATTTGTGTGAGTCAGTTTTATATATGGCAAAGTCATACTTATCAGTATGCTCAAGCGAAAGGAGTTCGCTATGAATAATGAATCGATTTTAATGTTAGAGAGCAGTAAAAAAGCTTGGTCAGCCTACTTGCAACTGACCAAACCTAAGGTTGTGCTACTTATGCTGATCACCGCTGTTGTTGGAATGAGTCTTGCACCTGTCGTCAATTTTCCATGGTTAGAGGCGATATTGGGTTTAATGGGCATCGGATGCATGGCAGGGGCAGCCGCTGCGTTTAATCACTTAATTGACCGACGAATTGACAGACAGATGGACAGAACCCATCAGCGGCCGTTGCCTTCTGGAGATGTGAACCCTTTCTCAGTGACCACTTTTGCTTCCTTTCTGGGTTGTTTTGGTTTTGTATTACTTTATCAATGGGTTAACCCATTGACAGCTTGGATGACATTACTAAGCTTACTGGGTTATGCTGTGGTCTATACACTCTACTTAAAACGGGCTACACCACAAAATATTGTGATAGCCGGTATTGCCGGTGCCATGCCACCATTATTGGGTTGGACGGCTGTAACGGGGGAACTTCATGCCCATGCCTGGCTATTGGTTATGATCATATTTATTTGGACCCCGCCTCACTTTTGGGCTTTAGCGATTCATAGAGTCGAGGATTATCGAAAAGTGAATATTCCAATGTTGCCTGTTACTCATGGTGTGGAATATACAAAAACATCCATACTTTTGTACACGGTCCTTTTAACTTTGGTTTGTATTTTACCCGTATTGGTTGGTATGGTTGGAATGATTTATTTGTTTTCAGCTCTTATCCTTAACGGTGGTTTTATTTACTACGCATGGAAACTCAAGTTTTCTCCTGAACCTAATACTGCAATGGATACCTTTAAGTTTTCGATAGGTCATTTGTTGGGGCTATTTATCGCCTTGTTAGCGGACCATTATATTACTCAAGTTATAGTTTAAATCCCTTGCTGAGAGCTAAAATCGTCTTGCTGTATATGAATCCTGAAGGTTACTTGGCAATAAAGGATAGGGTTGGCGATACGAGTAGACGAAAAAAAGAGGGGCAATAAGCCCCTCTTTAGCTATGAACAAATGATTAAAATGGGCTAGAAAACCCATTGAACCACTTATATTATTCTGGTTGAACGAGTTCTTCGTATTGGAATTCAGGAACCACAACCTCAACGCGGCGGTTTTTCTCACGACCTTCTGCAGTACTATTGCTTGCTACCGGATCCTCCATACCTTTACCTGTTACAGTAAAGCGCTCTGCATTAATACCTGCTGAAATTAAGTAATCAGCAACAGCTTGAGCGCGACGTTCAGAAAGCTTAAGGTTGTAAGCTGCTGGGCCCGTGTTATCGGTATAGCCGGTTACATTAACTTGAGCTTGTGGGAACTCCTCTAAGAAGCTTGCAAAATTGTTTAGGCGCTCAGTTACAGTGTTTGTTAGTTTAGCACTGTCAAACTCAAATGTGCCTGTACCGTACTCTTCTTTGTGTGTACGAGTAAGTAAAACAGGTTCTACCTCAATAACTTCTTCTGTCACTATCGCAGCAATAACAGGAGCCGGAGCAAAGCGGTAGTTAACACCAAGGCCAAAGAAATTGGCGTCCATATCGTCAATCACATTATCAGAAAAGCCTTGATAACGTTGATATTCAGCACGCACACTCCAGTTACTGTCAATCGTGTATTCTGCACCTAGAGATCCAGTAGGAACAATGTCTTTTTCGCTACCAGAGATCATGTATGCACCACCAAGTTTAGCAAACAAGTTCCAAGTGTCATTTACATGCCAGTTAAGCTTTGGAGCAAGTGTGAGCGCCCATAGATGTCCATCAATAGCATCAACGGTATTGCCATTTTTAAAGTTTGCTTCATAATTACCGAGGTAATCTACTCCATATTCTAGTGCAATCATATCAGTAAAGTCGTAACCGATATGCAAACCAAGACCAAACCCATCATCATCGCAAGGACTGTTTAGATAGCAAGCATTATCCAGACTAGTCATGCCCAATTTACCCCCAAGATACATCTCAGCTTGAGCAGTGTTTATCAGACCACCAGCCACCACTGCTGCTACTGCAATTGCTACTTTTTTCATAGTGTTTCCTTGTATTGATTACATGTCACTTCTACTTAGTTTCATTGACAAGAAAGTACTAAGTAGTATTAAGATACCTGTTTAGTATTATTTCGATTTGGACACAGGCTTCAACAGCTTAGACAGTGTTAGAAAAAGCGGCGCGAGCCTCATCACAAACATTCAAAGTATAGTCAAAAAATTTTCATTCAAAGATAAACTTAAGTTAGCTTTAAATGACTTATGTGAACCCGGCGTTAATAAGTAGCACTTTATTGTATTTTTTAATGTCTTTGTTGACATAGCATCGTTAAAAGCTCAGTCATTTCAGTATGAATAATATCCAATCGTGATTGTCAACTTATAATTCATAGCTCGTGTAAGCTTTTATTTACATGATGTTTAGTTTTTAATGGTTGGGATTGTTTGCATTTTTTTGAAAAAAATGATTGAAACTCTACTTCTAAATCGATAAGTTACTTATACCAAGAAAATAAATGAGCTTAAGGTTGATAGAACAGCCAGTGAAGCCATTTCGTATTTGGCTAAATAAGATAAATAATGAGCCAAGACAGTAACTAGGAAGTAGAAGTAATGTTTCAGACTGATGATGTAAGAATTAATCAAGTAAAAGAATTGTTGCCGCCGATCGCAGTAACAGAGAAATTTCCAGCTACAGAGACGGCTTCTTCAACCACTTTTGAATGTAGAAATGCGATTCATAATATATTAGAAGGTAAAGATGACCGACTATTAGTGATCGTTGGCCCATGCTCGATCCATGATCCTGAAGCGGCAGTAGTTTACGGTAAAAAACTTAAAATTTTACGAGACGAACTTGGAGAGCAACTTGAAGTAGTAATGCGTGTTTATTTTGAAAAGCCAAGAACAACGGTAGGCTGGAAAGGATTGATCAACGACCCTTATATGGATGATACGTTCAAACTCAATGATGGCTTAAGAATGGGTCGTAAACTTCTGCTTGATCTTACGGATATGGGCTTGCCTACTGCCAGTGAATTCTTGGATATGATCACACCTCAGTATGTTGCAGATTTAATCAGTTGGGGGGCGATTGGTGCTCGTACAACCGAATCTCAAGTTCATCGAGAGCTTGCATCAGGCTTATCTTGCCCAGTTGGCTTCAAAAATGGCACCGACGGTAATATTAAAATTGCGAGTGATGCGATTCGTTCAGCAAGCGCGTCACACCACTTCTTATCAGTGACTAAATATGGTCATTCTGCCATTGTAGAGACTGCTGGCAACCCTGATTGCCACATTATCTTACGTGGCGGTAAAGAGCCAAACTATAGCGCAGCACATGTTGCTCAAATTAAAGATGAACTAGAATCAGCTGGCTTACCGAAAAAAGTGATGATTGATTTCAGTCATGCAAACAGCTCTAAACAGTTTAAGCGTCAAATGCTGGTTTCAGATGATGTTTCTGAACAAGTTGCTGGTGGCGAAGATGCAATCTTTGGTGTGATGATCGAGTCTCACCTTGTTGAAGGTCGTCAAGACTTAGTGAGTGGTAAGGCGGCCAATTATGGTCAATCGATCACTGATGCATGTATTGGCTGGGAAGATACCGAAACCGTTCTTCGTCAGCTTTCAGACGCTGTAAAAGCTCGTCGTGAGAAATAGATCTCATTTTCAATTTGGATAAATATCCGAATGATTGAAGATTAAAGCCAGCTCAACATGCTGGCTTTTTTGTTAGTTCTTAGCCGCCCTCCATGAAATGCATTTCTTTTTTGCGAAAAACTTCACATCTTCGAAAGCAACTGTTGATTCAATGTTATCTAGGTAAATATTTTGTGTTTTGCCAGTCGCTTTCACAACGATTTTTCTTTAACATCTTGTTGTGTAAAAAATAATTTTAGCGCTTTAGCATAGATTGCAAAAACAAAAAGCTTAATGCTCGCAGATTCCAACATGCACTTTGTGTAGCATACATAAAAAATGAATATGCTGTGAAGTGAGTATTCCCAGTAACTAAGAAGCGAACTTGGTGCTGTTTTCAAACGATATATCCATAAAACAAGAAGTCTCATCCTATGCCTGCTTTAGATTCTCATACATACAAAGAAACACACCTTAAAGAAACAGATAAATTGGTTTCTACAACCGATCTTAAAGGCGTTATTACTTATTGTAACGATGCATTTTGTGATATTGCAGAATATGCCAGAGAGGAACTGTTAGGTCAGCATCATAATATTGTGAGACACCATGACATGCCGAAAGCTGCATTTGCTGATATGTGGGCACATTTAAAGCAAGGTAAAGCATGGCGTGGAATGGTGAAAAACAAAACCAAATCTGGAGGTTATTACTGGGTAGATGCCTATGTTACCCCAATTTATGAATCCCATCAGGTAGTGGGTTACCAGTCTGTTCGGGTCAAACCAAAGCAAGTATGGGTAAAGTCGGCAGAGAAAGCCTACCGAAGTCTCTTAAAAGCGGAAAAAAGACCTTATGCCAAACGTTGGAAGAGTAAAGATAAGATACGTTACCTTACTCTTTTCATTGCCTTAATTGCACCACCTTTAAGCATTGGCTTGCCAATTGACGGTCCATTGGCATGGCTTGCAGCATTGCTCCCAATAGGAACGCTTGTCGTTCTATTTCGTCATGAACTTATTGACACTCCCTTGCAGTTTAAGAAACTGGAATCCCAATACGATAGCATCAGTCGTTTGGTTTATTCAGGGGATAAGCCATTTTCAATTGCTGATTACCATATAAAGTTACTTTCTGCCCGAATTCGTACAGTCTTAGGCCGCATGACAGACTCTGCTTTGCCATTGCAAGATTGTGCTGAGGAGCTGAGTCAAACCACAACTGAAGCTTCTATTGCACTTAATCAACAAAATAAAAATATCAAACAAGTTCGTGATGCGGCTGAGTCGATGCAAATCTCGGCAAATTCGGTTTCATCGAGCACTCATGACGCGCATCTATTGATTGATGACACATTGAAGTCTTGCTTAGTAGCTAAAGAAACAATCAACCAAACACATACCAACTTAACACAGCTGAGCCAACAAGCAGAGCAAGCAACGGAAACGACGTATCAACTCAGTGATCAAGCGCAAAAAGTAAGCCATCTTATGGAAGAGATCGCTGGTATTGCTGATCAAACCAATTTATTGGCATTAAATGCGGCAATAGAAGCGGCTAGAGCGGGTGAACAAGGACGTGGCTTTGCCGTTGTAGCTGACGAAGTAAGAGCGCTTTCTGGCAGAACGTCTAGTGCAACGGAACAAATCCATTCTTCTATTGAAGCAATGCTGAGTACAATTCAAAGTTGGCAAAAAGAGATCCTTGCCAATAAAGAGCAAACTGATACGTGTGCAAAAGTAGCAGAAGAAAGCACTCGGCGTTTATCCGAGGTAGAAGAAATGATGCAAAGCATGAGTGGATTAATAGTCGACGTAGCAGATTCTGCAGATAAACAGCTTCAGTTGTCTAGTGACGTGAATCAACATATCCACTCTATTGCCTCCACTGCTGAGCAAAATCTTGCAGCGACGAACTCCGTCGAGCAAAATAGCAGACAATTAAAAGAACAAGTGCAAGACTTTTATCAACTTGCTAATCAATTTGAGGAGAAGTGATTTGGAGAAAAGTGATGTTAACACAAGCGAGGCTAACGTCATCACGAGTTTGCTGTAACAAAAAAGCCCCGCATTCATGACGGGGCTTTTTTGTTTCTTGTCAAAAGCCATCAGATAGGCAGTAGAAGAAACTAATAATAATCAGTGATTAAGCAAGCAGTTCTTTT
>NZ_BJXJ01000026.1 GCF_007990935.1 Vibrio sagamiensis NBRC 104589 | reverse complement strand
TAACTTTTTCTACCTACTGGTAGGTAAAAACGTGAACTTTAGAGTAAATTCCATTATTAACAATGGTTTATTAAACACAAAAAATACAAATTTCCTTAGTACACTCTATTTAGTAAGAAAACTTTGGCTCTCAGGCATAGCAATAATGAGTAGATATAAACTTTCTAAACTGAAGACCATTAACAAAGTATATGAATTAATGGTACCCACTCTTTGAGATCGAAGCACAGATCCAGCTTCTTGAATCAGGTTATTTAGGTATCTAATTCAACAATTTCAATTACCCGTCTTACATAGGTAAAAAATCTAGAACAATGGTTAATTTAACAACGGTCTCTAATTTACCTTCACCATCAAATTATTTGAAGTAAAATATAAAAAAGTTAATATTTCTTTATCAAAGCCAGATTTAAACCACATAAAACCTGACTTCCTCTTATATACAATAAATACGGAATTCTTTATTATTTCATTGGAAATATATTATTCATACAAACATAATTTTATTTATTCTTTATTAATTTAATAATATTAAACTAGGCTATGGTTTTAATTTGAGGCTTATTATGAAAAAAAATATCTTAACGCTACTACTAACAGCATCACCGTTGATCTTTTCACTTAATGCAAATGCTAATATATCAAGCACCAACAATAACCTTTATCCCAGTAAAAATGTGGAACCCATCTGTGTAAACACTAGCAAATATAAG
Organism: Vibrio sagamiensis NBRC 104589; assembly: GCF_007990935.1. Taxonomy (GTDB): domain Bacteria; phylum Pseudomonadota; class Gammaproteobacteria; order Enterobacterales; family Vibrionaceae; genus Vibrio; species Vibrio sagamiensis. Next base: position 62,488 of record NZ_BJXJ01000026.1, on the reverse strand, counting down.
TTCCATCCATTAGAAAATGAAAGTGCCTTACTCAAAACAAATTTCCACAGTACTATCTTTTGGGATAACGAAGTAAAGTCAGGATTTGATTATATCGAAATATCACAGCAAAAATTTGATAATTGGTCCTCTCAATGTGATGAAGGTTTCCACCTAGAAGGTTATATCCCAAGCTTATATAACTTAAGCCTATTTAAGGTTATAGATCCCTCAAGTGGTGCTACTTTTGCACAAGGTGAACCTTCTTTAGTTTGTAAAGACAGCTCAATTAAAGTGTGCGATATCACTTTCAGAATTTTCAGCATTCTAGAAATGCTAAGCAAACAAACAGAAAATCTTGAAGTAAAATCATGGTTCGAAAAGGAAAGGTATCGCTATACAGTGAATGTTGTGGACCAAGAAAACGCTGACCAGACCAGTATCGAAGATCAACCAAGAGTATTCAATATTGCTCTCCAATCATTAAACGCAACTTATTTAACCAAAGATGATGAAGAAGTGAGATTCACTCTTCAACGCCTTGTTATTCATCAAGTAGTTCGAGCAGCTTTAGAGCATTACGAGGACGAACAAGTTATTATTGATATGACAAATCAACTTTTGAGCAATTTAGGTTATAATGACAAACCAAGAAGAACGTAGCTGAAATAAATGACTAGAGAGTCATTGTTATCGAATACAATTGATTTTTACATGAAGCATTGGCATTCCTCTTATGTTCGAATTTAATAAACTACAGGTTTTTAATACTTAACAATTTTTACCTATTTACAAGCGCATTGAAATCAATGCGCTTAATATTTTACTATCACGTTCTAATATTACCACTCATTTATAATTTCAACGTTAACTTTTCGGCCTTCTGCTAACATCGCCAAATTAGTATTTTGTAGTAGTTCATGAGGATAATGTAAAGTTATAATGTTGTCTGACTTTTCTTTAATACTGGAGGAGATTCCATTAATGCCAATATCATCATTAACCATTAAGCTATCGGTTAAGGATTTAGGAATATCAATAGATATGGAAAAGCCATCGTTACCTTTTTCAATCTGTGTTATATGCGCTGTACCTTGAATTATTCCCGTTAATCCGCCACGACCAATGACTTCACCGAAATTAGGATGAATCTCAAGATTTACATACTCTCCTTCTTCTAAATTATCTAATGTTGACGTTGCCAGAGCTCGGTCATGATCAAGATCAAAGTAAACAACATCTCCTTGAATACGTACAACCGTCAAAGAAACGCCATTGACAAGCATTACAGTATCGACATCAACGTCCTGAATTATTTCTTTAGGGAATACAACACCATGCCTTTGGCTTTCTGGACTTTTTGATATCGATTTAATTACACCACGACCTTGAACAATACCTTTAAACATAAATGCCTCCTTGATTAGAGTGATACTGATATAAACAGTGACTACCTTATCGATTCGAAAAAATTCTAGTTGATGGAATTTAAAACACCAAAATTAAAAATATTTATTCATTATTCATCACAACAATTAAAAATAACTAAATGAAAATTAATCTTGAAGTTTAAAAAGTATGACCTATGATCCAATTAGGGTGTATTAGGATTACATCCTTGGAAACTCACCTACTCAATTTTCTTAATCACCTCAAAGATCTCCTACAGTACGCCGCCTTTATTTACTAACATTTGGACTAAATTAATCGGTCACACTCTACTTGGAGAGACATCGTTGGAACATATTCATGAGTTACTTACAGCAATGAAACCACTACTGGAGCAATATGGATATTTTGCTTTGGTGATAAGCATTACCCTTGAAGGCATAGGTATACCGCTACCTGGGCAATCATTAATGATTGCTGCATCAATACTTTCTTCAGAACATAAGATGAGTATCAGCGTTGTTATAGTGGTTTCGTGGTTAAGTTGCTTCTTTGGTAACACCTGTGGCTACCTGATTGGTTATCATTTTGAAAGCTGGTTAGATAAAAAAGGCGATATCTCTGGGCCTAGAATGCAAAAGCTACAAAGTATAATAGAAAAATACGGCCCAGCTTGTTTAGTTATCAGCCGCTTTGTTGAGGGAATGAAACAGTTTATGCCACTTGCCTGCGGTATAGCAAAAATGCCACGTAAAGAGTTTTTAATAGGCAATGCGATCGCAACGACCACTTGGGTTTGTGTTTTCAGTTTGCTCACGCACTTTGCCGTTGAACATCTAAATGTCTTCAGCCAATTCTACAATAGCCACCGCTATATTGTTTGGGCCTGTACTGCATTACTTTTTATAGCGCTGATCTTTTTACTACTCAAAAAAACAAAGAGCCACTATTCTAGGTAATTGATTAAAATTTTTATATTTTTTTGTTTATGCAATCAACGCTAATGTAGTGAAGATATCAAACATGTAAAAAAACAATAGCCATTTAGACGTCTATAGATTGACAATGGCTTTACGTCCGATTAGTCTGCAAGCCTTATTTTTGATTACACTATTGCTCACATGTCTGGTTCTAAAAGCTCTCACCCTATAATTATCCCATCCGCGACTGCACTGCTTCCTTTGTTGCTTTTTTTAAGTTTATTCATTGGTGTGGGTACCTACCTCTCTTTACAGGGAGTTGACTTTGCATTTTATCAAGTTCCTGCACCAATAGCAGCTCTTCCAGCCGTTCTTCTGGCGATGCTACTAAGTAAAGAAAGACTCAACCAAACAATTGAACACTTTATGCGTGGTGTTGGTCACCCTGATATCATTGCCATGTGTATGATCTATTTGTTAGCAGGGGCATTTGCCGCTGTTACTAAAGCCTCAGGCGGTGTCGATGCTACGGTCAATTTAGGTTTATCCGCTATACCAGCTAATCTTATCTTACCTGGAATCTTTTTGATTTCAGCTTTCATAGCGACCTCGATGGGCACCTCAATGGGCACCATTGCTGCTGTTGCTCCAGTAGCATTGGGAATAGCTGAATCTGCAGAAATGAATTCGGCAATTACGGCAGGGGTGGTATTAAGCGGTGCTATGTTTGGTGATAACCTGTCCATCATATCTGACACCACAATTGCAGCAACGCGTTCTCAGGGTTGTGCAATGAAAGATAAATTTAGAGAAAATATATACATTGCTTTACCAGCAGCACTGGTTTCTATCTGTATTTTTTCTTTTTATAGTGATACTGCGCAGCTACCCGGCACAGAGCCCATTGAATGGCTAAAAGTTGTCCCTTATATAGCTATACTTGTTCTTGCTCTTTCTGGCCTTAATGTATTCGTGGTGCTCACCAGTGGTATTTTTCTCGCCGGCATAATCAGCATGCATTATACGTCTCATTATGGGATCACTGATTTCGCTCAAGATATATACACTGGCTTTGGTAACATGCAAGAGATTTTCTTATTATCAATGCTGATCGGTGGTTTAAGTGAGCTGATGAGACGTCAAGGTGGTTTAGCCTTTCTTACCCACTTAGTCAGTCGCGCTATTCACCGTTTCGGCTCTCACTATACTGGTAAAGTAAATACTCAAGCCAGTGAATTAGGTATTGCTGGTTTAGTTTCAATGGTGAACGTCTGTACTGCCAATAATACCGTTGCGATAGTTGTCTCAGGCCATGTCGCTCGAGAATTAGCACAAGAGAATAATGTTACTCCTCGCCGTGCCGCTAGCTTGTTAGATATATTTTCCTGTGTAGTGCAGGGGCTGTTACCCTATGGCGCACAAGTCCTTCTACTAGGTTCAGTCTTTGAACTCTCACCTTTAGAGATCGTCGCTAACTCTTATTACTGCTATGCCTTAATGATTTCAGCGATCATTGCTGTGTTTATTAAACATTCTTCATGTCAAATGACGACAGAGAAAGAGACAGAGACAGAGATAGAGACAGAACAGCAGGAAAACACGGCTAAAAGGCAGTCTCTGTCATAAACGCATATCAACGCTCTCCTCCTTATTTAATGACAAAATAAGGAGGAGACAAGATGGCTTAACTAAAACCGAAGTCATCAATAAAAATCATCGACACATACATTTCTCTCTTGCCCCGAAAATCTTCCAGAAACTTGATTATAATTTATTTATCAATACCTTAAATCAACCAGCTTTAATTAAAAACCGTGATTAATCTCACACTAACATCACCAAGACTTAGATCTCTAAACTAATACACCTGCCGGGAGATGGATTACATTGTTGCCCTATTTGTTTTTTCGGAGCAATTTATGCAATCACTATGGCGTTATGCCTCTCTGTTCCAACTAGTACTCAGTGACATTTTGATCTCATCGCCTGTTCACTCCGCAGTGGAACAAGACCAAAATCAAATCCGCGCTGCTGATCATATTTATTTTGGCGGCGATATACTCACAATGGCGACAGAACAGCCCCAGTATGCTCAAGCGATTGCCACAAAGGGAGAAAAAATTCTCTATGTGGGGACTCATGAGCGAGCGATAACTTATCAAACAGAAAATACCAAACTCACCGATTTAGAAGGGAAAACATTATTGCCCGGTTTTGTCGATCCGCATAGTCACCTCTATGGGGTCGGGCTCCAAGCGATGGTTGCTAATCTATTACCACCTCCCGATGGTGGAGCCAACAAGGTTGAAGAAGTGATAAACATCCTCAAATCAGCCAATGACAACGAGACACAACGGTTATTTATCGACAAAACCGGCTGGATTTTAGGTTTTGGTTACGATGATGCACAACTTGATCGCTACCCTACGAAAGAGGATCTCGATAAAGTCAGTACTGAACACCCCGTGCTTATTATTCATACTTCTGGACATTTGAGTGTCGCCAACAGCAAAGCACTCGAGATTTCTGGTATCAACGCTGATTCACCAAATCCTCCTGGTGGTATCATTCGTCGTAAAGAAGGCAGCCAAGAACCAAGTGGTATTTTGGAGGAAAACGCCCACTTTGCTGTACTTTTCCACTTAGCAACAATCATTGATAGTGAATTGCAAGATAAAATGCTGGAAGCTGCACAAACGATGTATACCCGCTTTGGTTACACAACGGCACAAGAGGGTCGAGCCACCATTGAAAGTTATCAGGCGATAAAAAGAGCGTCTGAAAATGGTTGTTTGTTGATTGATGTCGTTGCCTACCCTGATATGATCTCAAACAGTCACTTCATGGACTCTCCGTATCATTCAAATGATTATAATAAACATTTTCGTATCGGGGGTGTAAAGCTTAACTTTGATGGTTCACCACAAGGTAAAACCGCATGGCTGACCCAACCTTATTTTCATCCTCCCCATGGCCACAACAACGATTATGCGGGTTATTCGACTTTTGAGGATCAACAAGCATATCAATACGTGGAAACGGCTTTTAGCCACGATTGGCAAGTACTCGTTCATGCCAACGGTGATGCGGCCATTGATCAGTTAATCAGGTCGGTTGAATATGCTAACAAAAAGCTAGGTCAGCAAGACCGCAGGCCCGTTTTAATCCACGGGCAAACATTACGTCACGATCAAATCACACGTCTCGGTCAACTCGGTATTTTCCCTTCACTGTTTCCTATGCATACTTTCTATTGGGGAGATTGGCACGCGGAATCTGTTTTAGGCCAACCGAGAGCGGCTTTCATTTCTCCAACTCAAGCAGTGAAAAATGCAGGACTGATGTTCAGTACCCATCATGACGCCCCGGTTGCTTTACCTAACGCGTTCAGAGTGCTTGATGCCACAGTAAATAGAACCACTCGCAGCAATAAAATACTCGGCCCCGATCAAAGAGTAGACGTTTATACCGCACTTCAAGCCATGACAATATGGCCAGCTTATCAGCATTTTGAAGAAAAGAGTAAAGGCAGTTTAACGACAGGAAAGAATGCTGATTTGATTATATTGGATAAAAATCCACTTAAAATATCACCCTCAAACTTAAAAGATCTTAAGGTTGAAACAACCATCAGCCGAGGTCAGATCGTTTATCAAAGATAGCCTTAGTTTACATCTCGGCCGCTGTTTCCTTAGTAGCTGAGATGCCTTTTTTGTTCAATGCCTATAAACAGACATTTCCTCCAATACTCAACAAATAGACAATTTAATCAATTAGATAAAGACATTAAACCCACCAGCAAAATGCCTCTAATGTTGTGCTAAATATCACACAAAAAAAACAACAACACCAAAAAAATTAACATTCTAATCACAAACCAATTAATGTGTTGCTTGAACTACAATCAGAAACGTTCACAACAAGGAAGTGATAATGCAGTCAATCGTTGACTATTTAAATGGCTTTATCTGGAGCCCAGTTCTTATTTATTTATGCCTCGGCGCTGGCCTTTTTTACTCTGTGACCACCCGTTTTGTCCAACTTCGCCATTTCTTTGAAATGTGGCATCTGTTACTTTCAGGTAAGAGCTCTCAAGAAGGGATTTCATCTTTTCAAGCCCTCGCCGTCTCTTTGTCTGGTCGTGTTGGCACCGGAAATATTGCTGGTGTTGCAGCTGCAATTGGATTTGGTGGCCCAGGCGCCATATTCTGGATGTGGACAGTGGCCTTTTTAGGTGCCGCTACAGCCTATGCCGAGTCCACACTGGCACAAATATACAAAGAAAATGATAACGGCGAATTCCGGGGAGGTCCGGCGTATTATTTAGAAAAAGCAATGGGACAAAAGTGGTATGCTTGGATATTCGCTATCGCTACCACCATTGCTTGCGGAGTATTGCTGCCCAGCGTTCAAGCCAATAGCATCGGCAACGCGGTAGAAGCGGCTTTTGGTTCAGGGGAAATGGTTGAAACCGCGATCGGTACTTTTAGCTTTGCTAAAATACTGACGGGGACACTTCTGTGTATTTTGCTGTCTTTCATTATTTTTGGCGGTGTTAAGCGCATTGCTAATTTCACTCAGGTTGTCGTGCCGTTTATGGCATTAGCTTATATTATCTCTGCCTTTGTGATCATTTTACTCAATATCGGAGAAATCCCTCGAATCATTCATTTGATCCTTAATGATGCTTTCACCCCTATGGCTGGAGCGGGAGCGGCAATTGGCTGGGGAGTAAAGCGAGGTATCTATTCTAACGAAGCAGGACAAGGGACAGGCCCCCATGCAGCAGCGGCAGCCAATGTGGCTCACCCAGCACAACAAGGCTTAGTACAAGCATTTTCAATTTATATTGACACCTTACTCGTGTGTTCAGCGACTGCTTTTATGATTCTTATCACAGGAGCTTACAACGTCCAAGGAGCTGTTGAAGGCGCTTTTTTAGTGCAAAATCTGCCCGCAGATATCAGTGCAAATGGACCTCGGTTCACGCAAATTGCCATCGAAACCGCCCTGCCCGGCGTCGGTAAAATGTTTATTGCCATTGCATTGTTCTTCTTTGCCTTCACTTCTATTTTGGCTTATTACTACATTGCAGAAACCAATTTGGCCTACTTGCGACGAAATCTCAAAGCCAATGGCTTCATGTTTATCTTAAAGTTAATGACCCTGTCTGCAGTCTTCTATGGCACGGTAAAAACAGCAGAGCTAGCTTGGGCAATGGGGGATTTAGGCGCAGGCTTAATGGCCTGGCTCAATGTCGTTGGTATCTTAATTATCTTTTTCATGGCCAAACCCGCTCTCATTGCATTAAAAGATTATGAACAACAACAAAAACATGGAGTTAAGAATTATACCTTTGACCCGGTTGCGCTTGGAATAAAGGGAGCAACCTACTGGGAAGAGCAATGTAAACGGAACAAGGCAGAAGAATCGCTCTCAGAGAAGACAACGGTTAACAAACGATATGCTGTCGAGCAAAATGAAACAAAATCACCAGGGTTAACTCCACCGGTGAATTAACTCAATATCGACTGTAAAAAGTCTCGGTGAACAGTTTATCAATAATAGCTCACTGATTTAAATCCTTTTGCTCAAAAGCAAACAAAAAGATGAACAAAAAAGGGTTAGCCAATGCTAACCCTTTTTCATGCTGTTCTAATTTTAACGAGGTGTTATTTCTTTTCACCGATCGGTAAAATCGTACGGCCGTACTCGTTATTAAGTACTTGCGCCATTGCGAAGTAAATCGCGCTTGCACCACAGAAGATACCTTCAAAACCAGCGATAGTGCCGATAAGCGCGCTACCAGTGAAGTCACGAGCTGCAAGCAAGAAGAAGAGAATCGTTAGCGTCGCGAATACCACTTGTTTTGCCACTGGGTAGCAAAGTGAGCCAATAAACATGAAACCAGTGAATACACCCCATAACAATAAGTACCAAGCCATGAAGTTTGCTGGGCTTGCAGGGAATCCCATATGAGGCATCACAAGAAGGCCAACCAAGGTAAGCCAGAATAGGCCGTATGAAGTGAAGGCTGTAGTACCAAATGTATCACCGCGCTTAAAGCACATGATGCCAACAATCACTTGGCTAAGACCACCATAAAAAATACCCATTGCGAGAATCATTGAGTCAAGTGGGAAGAATCCTGCATTATGGATATTAAGCAGAATCGTGGTCATACCGAAACCCATTAGACCTAAAGGCGCTGGGTTAGCCAGTTTAGTAGACATATCTCGTACCTGTTTTCAAAAAAGTTGATAAAAATTGCGCGCGAATTTTAATCGACCCCATAACAAAATCAAAAAGCCGTTTTCGAAAACTTAGATTGCACTAAATAGGCAAAAAAAAAGACTCTGCATAAAACAGAGCCTTATCTCATCAACTTACGATTTAAATAGAATGTTAACTACTGACAAGAGATTTCATCCCAGAACCAGTTGCTCGCAGTTGGTGTGTCCCATAGTCCCGGGCCGTTCTTTGCGATAAAACATTTATTTTGATAAATCACTTTCTCACCATCGGCAACTTGGCTTTGACCTGGTACCCACTCAATAAATGGGCCAGAAACAGGTGGCGTGGGTTCTTGAACAGGAGGCTGCACAACAGGTGTTTCTGAGATTAACTGCCATGGCCCACCTAAACTTGGTTCATCCCCTTGTGTCCACCATTTAGCCTGATAGATAGCACCTTGATATGAAACTTTATCTCCATCATTGTAAATTTTGCCCGCATCCCAAGCAGCAATGCCATCGACTGGTGGAGCAACAGGGTCAACCGGACCTAATTCCTCAACAACTCGTACTTCAGGCCAACCAGCATGAGATTGATAGAAGTTAGTCACACACTTTTCATAATCTCCACCAACCAAAGCAGAGTAAGCCGTTTGAAACCCAACCAGCTCACATTCGAAAGAATGGCCACCTGGGCGATCTGCGTAATACTTCCAGTTACCATCCCAGTTAGTGTAAAGCACGTCCGTTGCACCATTCAGGTTCAAGCTTCCATAAGGAGTCTGTTGCCAGCACGTATTAACTTCATCTGCTTCAACAGGGATTTGATAATGAGCGGATAGCCCTTCCCAATAACGAATGCGGTTGACTGGCTGGCCTTTGTCTTTATTTTGCTCACCACATTCAATACCACCGTTTATTACGTTGATGGTGGTGCCAAAGCCATAGCCAATACCAGCGTCAATTTCACGCTGTGATGGAACCCAAGTTCGGTCGATAACATGCAACATGGCGGGTTTTGGAGCCTGGGGGGTTAAGAAAAACCAGATAGCTGAAGCAAGATTTAACCAAGAATCGGCCACTAAACCAGGGTTCTTTAATAATACCGACGCATCTCCATCAAACATCACTTCGGAAAAAGCACCGTAGTTAAAATGATAAGAAAGCTGCTTCGCGCCTCGGCCAAAATAGCCTTGCCCTGGTTCACAAGGCCAACGTTTGTTTTGCCAATCATTCTGACCACAGCCAGTTGTATAACCTTCCTGACCTTCAGACCAGCCCATTTCTCGCACATGCACCAAAGCTTGTTGCCATTCTTCTAGCCCTTGCGGGTTGTCCGAAACGTTATCGACTGCGATATGCCCGCCTGTTTCTTGAGCAAAGTGTGCGAAAGCAGTCACAATTGACTTTTTACAAATCGCATCTGAATTACGACCATCTGTGTACTCTCCACAAAAGGCTGGGAATTTACCAATCGCACGTAAGAAACGAGTATAGGTATACTCTGGCGCGGCCATTTGAGTGAGGAAATCCCATTCACTTTCAGGAAACACACGTTCAACACGCTTGACGTTTTCTGGGTTACTTGCAGCGCCAGGCAAAATTGCTTCTACGATGGTATTGGAACGTGTCTCTAATGCCTGAGACCAAATCGCATACATAGGATCGGCGGTTTTACTTTGCTCCATAGCTTGTATGTCAGCACGAGCAACGACATAACCATTTGGGTTATCTGGATCAGGTTGGATATTCATACTGGCATGAGCTTGTGCCATAAAAATACAGCTTAGCGCTAAGGACAAATGCTTGAATGCGAACATGTCTGGTCTCCGTATTTAACAATACAAAATAAAGTGGTTTACCAGACTTATAGTGAACGATATACGGAATGTAGAATGTGACCCTGCATATATTCTGCGAGAGACCCTACATTTAAAATTTCCAATACTTAATAATCATCACAAAATAATACTTTTAATGATTGAGTTTGAACGGCATGCTTCAGTATTTATTTGAGAATTGCCCCTCGCTTCGTCAAAAAAACCAGCCCGAAGGCTGGTTTTTATTTTGATATAACTAACAGGGTATTATTCCCATTCGATTGTCGCTGGTGGCTTACCAGAGATGTCGTAAACCACGCGAGAAATACCGTCAACTTCGTTAATGATTCGGTTAGAAACCTTACCTAAGAAGTCGTATGGTAGGTGCGCCCAGTGTGCAGTCATAAAGTCGATCGTTTCTACCGCACGCAAAGATACAACCCAATCGTACTTACGACCATCGCCCATTACACCGACAGAACGAACAGGTAGGAATACCGTGAACGCTTGAGAGACTTTATTGTATAGGTCTGCAGCGTGTAACTCTTCAATGAAGATAGCGTCTGCACGACGTAGCAAGTCACAGTACTCTTTCTTGATTTCACCAAGAACACGAACACCTAGACCTGGACCTGGGAATGGGTGGCGGTAAAGCATATTGTACGGAAGACCAAGCTCTAGACCGATTTTACGAACTTCATCTTTGAACAGCTCACGTAGTGGCTCAACAAGTCCCATTTCCATATCATCTGGAAGACCTCCCACGTTGTGGTGTGATTTGATTACGTGTGCTTTACCTGTCTTAGATGCTGCAGATTCAATAACGTCTGGGTAAATTGTACCTTGAGCTAACCATTTCGCGTTTTTCAGCTTCTTAGATTCTTCATCAAATACGTCTACAAACACGTGGCCGATTGTTTTACGCTTATCTTCTGGATCCGCTTTGCCTTCCAGTGCGTTTAGGAAACGTTCTTCTGCGTCAACTTTGATGATGTTCAGGCCGAACTTGTCGCCGAACATATCCATAACTTGTTGACCTTCGTTTAGGCGAAGCAAACCGTTATCTACGAATACACACGTTAGCTTTTCACCGATTGCACGGTGAACCAGCATCGCTACGACCGATGAATCAACACCACCAGATAGACCTAGGATAACTTCATCGTCACCGACTTGCTCTTTAATACGAGCAACTGCGTCTTCGATGATAGATTCAGAAGTCCATAGACGCTCACAGCCACATACGCCAAGAACAAAGTTCTCTAGCATTTGAAGGCCACCCTTGGTGTGTGTTACTTCTGGGTGGAACTGAACGCCGTAGTATTTCTTCTCTTCGTTCGCCATCGCAGCATACGGACATGTATCTGTCTCACCAACTTTTACGAAGTCTTCAGGAATTTCTATAACTTTGTCACCATGGCTCATCCAAACATCTTGAGTGAGTTCAAGATCTTTAAACAGTGCAGACTCACCAGACATTTTAACTTGTGCATAGCCGAATTCACGTTCAGTAGAACCCGCTACTTTCCCCCCTAGCTGCTCAGCCATAGTTTGCATGCCGTAACATACACCTAGCACTGGCACACCAGAGTCAAATACATATTGAGGAGCGCGTGGAGAGTTGTCTTCGGTTACGCTTTCTGGGCCTCCAGATAGGATGATACCGTCTGGATTGAATTCACGAATATCAGCTTCTTCAACGTCCCAGCTCCACAGTTCACAGTAAACACCGATTTCACGTACACGGCGAGCTACTAGCTGAGTGTACTGAGAACCGAAGTCCAAGATCAGAATACGTTGGTCATGAATATTTTTAGTCATTTTGAGCAGTCTTATAAGCTAGTTGTAAAAATGGAGGTGATAAACTCACCTCTTATTTATGCTTTTAGGAAAAATAGAACTTACTTTCCGGCCTTGGTAATTATTTTTATGACAGTATTTCGCTTAACAGCATCGGCTTGATAAGCGAATTCACTGGTCAGATTAACCTAGACGGTAGTTTGGCGCTTCTTTGGTAATTTGAACGTCGTGTACGTGTGACTCAGCCATGCCTGCGCCTGAGATACGAACAAATTCAGCTTTAGTACGCATATCTTCAATCGTTGCTGAGCCCGTCAGCCCCATACTTGAACGTAGACCGCCCATTTGTTGGTGTACGATTTCTTTTAGACGACCTTTGTAAGCGATACGACCTTCGATACCTTCTGGTACTAGCTTGTCTGCTGCATTGTCAGACTGGAAGTAACGGTCAGATGAACCTTGGGACATTGCACCAAGAGAGCCCATACCGCGGTAAGATTTGTAAGAACGACCATTGTAAAGAATCACTTCACCCGGAGCTTCTTCTGTACCAGCAAACATAGAACCTACCATCACGCACGAAGCACCAGCAACAATAGCTTTACAGATATCACCAGAGAAACGAATGCCTCCGTCAGCAATAACTGGAATTCCGTATGAGTTTGCTACTTCTGCTGCATCTGCAATTGCAGTTACTTGAGGTACGCCAACACCTGTTACGATACGAGTTGTACAGATTGAGCCTGGACCGATACCTACTTTCACCGCGCTAACGCCTGCTTCAATAAGTGCTTTAGCACCCGCACCTGTTGCAACGTTACCGCCGATGATATCTAGTTCTGGGTAAGCTGCGCGAGTTTCGCGGATACGGTTTAAAACCCCTTCTGAGTGGCCGTGTGAAGAATCGATAAGTAAAACGTCAACACCAGCGTCAACCAATGCAGCAACACGTTCTTCATTACCAGCGCCAGCACCGACAGCTGCTCCAACACGAAGACGTCCACGCTCATCTTTACAAGCATTTGGCTTACGTTCTGCTTTATGGAAATCTTTTGCTGTAATCATTCCTGTCAGTTGGAACTCATCGTTCACAACTAATACTTTTTCCACACGAGCTTCATGCATTTTTTCTTGAACTTCTTCACGAGTTGCCCCTTCTTTAACCGCAGCAAGGCTTTCTTTTGCTGTCATAACAGAAGACACTTTTTTCGTAAGGTCAGTAACAAAGCGTACATCACGCCCCGTAATAATACCTACAAGCTCATTATTCTCAGCGACCACTGGAAAACCAGCAAATCCATGTTTTTCAGTCAATTCAACAACATCAGCAATGGTTGCATCTGGGTGAACGGTAACAGGATCTGTGACCACTCCAGATTCAAACTTCTTAACTTTACGAACTTCAGCGGCTTGCTGCTCAATTGACATATTTTTGTGGATAAAGCCAATGCCACCTTCCTGCGCAAGCGCGATGGCCAAACGAGCTTCCGTTACGGTATCCATCGAGGCAGAAATCATAGGGATGTTCAAACGAATGTTTTTCGTTAGCTGAGTGCGAAGATCAGCAGTATTAGGGAGAACAGTGGAGTGAGCTGGCACGAGTAATACATCATCGAATGTCAGCGCTTCTTTGGCAATTCTTAGCATTTGCAATATCTCACAATTAGAGGAGTAAAAAGAAAAATCCAATCTCATCGTTTCGCATAATGAGGATAACTTTTTTAGTTTGTAAGTTACATTTGGATTAGATATTGCGGAGGGAGTATACGTTTAAGGTTCTCACTTTGCCAGATTTTTTTTATTTTTTTTCTTGCATTTACCCCCTTGCTATGTATTATATTGCCGCTAACTTCCATACTCACGTCTACGAGATTAGTTGTGCTCTCCCAAAGCAATAAAAACATCTTCACTGTTTCTCGTCTTAATGCCGAAGTACGTCTTTTACTCGAAAACGAAATGGGAATTATTTGGCTGGTCGGTGAAATATCTAACTTTTCTGCGCCTGTCTCTGGCCACTGGTATCTGACACTCAAAGACTCACGTGCTCAAGTAAAATGCGCCATGTTTCGTGGTAACAATCGCCGAGTCACTTTTAAACCCGTCAACGGTAATCAAGTTTTAGTCAAAGCTCGTCTCTCTCTGTATGAACCGCGTGGTGATTATCAGTTAATCATTGAGAGTATGCAGCCTGAAGGTGATGGCCGCCTACAGCAAGAGTTCGAAGCACTAAAAATGACCTTGGCTGGCGAAGGTTTGTTTGCTCAAACCAACAAAAAGCCCCTACCGGAACACCCTAGACAAGTTGGCGTGATCACCTCTAAAACCGGGGCTGCTCTCTTCGACATTCTAGATGTATTAAAACGTAGAGATCCCTCACTGCCTGTCGTGGTTTATCCAACCATGGTGCAAGGTGAGGAAGCTGCCATTCAAATTGCTCAAGCCATTGGCCGTGCCAACAGCCGCAATGAATGCGATGTCCTCATTGTCGGAAGAGGTGGTGGTTCTTTAGAAGATCTATGGTGCTTTAATAACGAAATTCTTGCTCGTACTATTGCTGCGAGTAGTATTCCGATCATCAGTGCTGTGGGCCACGAGGTCGACGTTACCATTGCCGATTTCGTTGCAGATATGCGAGCACCGACACCTTCAGCTGCAGCAGAACTCGTCAGCAGAGACAATAGCCATAAAGATCAAGCCTTAATGACGCGTTCGCACAAGCTGGCCAGTGCAATGCGCCACTATCTGTCAGGATTGAAGCAGAAGACACAACAACAAATACATCGTCTTGAACGCCAGCACCCTAACCATCAACTGCAACGCCAAACGCAACAACTGGATGAACTCGATGTACGTCTACAGCGTGCTATCCAGCGTTTGATTACCTCTCAACAGCAAAAATTAGAACGAAAACAACACCGTTTAGCACTAGTTTCTCCTGTCAGTCGCTTGGCTGAGCAACAAGCACAACTTGCTCATACTGAACAAAAACTGGTTGATGCTATGCAACGTCAATTACTGACGACTCGCCATCAACTGGCAATCGC
The DNA here is from genome assembly GCF_007990935.1 of Vibrio sagamiensis NBRC 104589. GTDB lineage: Bacteria > Pseudomonadota > Gammaproteobacteria > Enterobacterales > Vibrionaceae > Vibrio > Vibrio sagamiensis. The sequence goes on along the minus strand of NZ_BJXJ01000026.1, from coordinate 47,303 downwards.
AGCGGAAAAGCTCGATACTGTGAGCCCTCTAGCCACCCTCAAACGTGGTTATTCAATCACTCAGACTCAGCAAGGAAACGTTGTCACTCAAATCTCCGATGTGAAGTCTGGGGATGTGTTAGTCACTCGCTTATCTGATGGCGAATTGCATTCTACCGTACAATAACCCACCACTATAGTTTACCTAAGCCAGCCTGTTTTGGGCTAACACAGCTTAATAAAAACTAGGGAAATAGATATCTCGATAAGTCTGATATCTTGTTTTTGAACAAGTTTTATTGGCGTATTTTCTGCCATTGAAGTCGAACACGTGATTTCGATTTAAGTTCATTACAGTGATGACAAAAATAGCTGGCAGCACCACAAGCTTGAAGCTTCTCCAGTTCTGCATCGCAGTCTGGGCAAAAAGCGACTTTTTTATAATCTAACTCGCATAAACTGCAACGATAATGACCTTTCCAGACCAATTCATTAGTGCAAATGGGACAAATGTCTGATGCCATGATCTTATCCTTTACATCGTAATTTCTTAACGAGTATCAACCACTTTCAATGGCTCAACCTTGATCTGCATCACATCTCTTCGTCATTAAAGATCGTCTAATATATAAAAGATCATTAAGCCGATCTTCGGATATTACCTCAATGATCAGCGATCACCCCTAAAAAGAATATTTATATAACCACATGCCGAAAGCATAAGTTACATGTTCTGCATTTCAATTTTAAAGAGAATAAAAAACTAAAATTGCATTAAAATAAAACCCAAACAGGATTTAATAAAAATAAAATCCATTATCTTTGCGGAACTACATGGGTATGCATTTCAATTGTCTGTGTGTCTTGCATCAATAAACGCACCTTGACTGACTCGAGTTCGTTTAAATGCGTAATGTGCGTTCCACCGCAAGGAATAACAGCCGTATTCTCTTCCCCTAAATCACATTCCCAGTAGCGAGAATCCGTTAATGCTTCGCCATGACACTGGATAGTTACTGGAACTTTTCTCTGTATCCAACCTTTTAGCAGTAGATTCACCTGATTTTCGATACTTTCCAAATCGTTGACAACTTCTGCGCTATTCAAGCCTCGTTTACGTAACGTTTTACCCAAACGATAGGTATCTAAACATTTATCTGGTGTAACAAAACTGGTTTCTTGGGCATAGCTATTAAAATCATAATTGCCATGTGGGTCCTTACGATCGGCATCTTTGCGCCAGTAGTTCTGTGTCAACACCTTATTCAGAGCCAAATAAGCGATGTGCCCTGCACTGTGACCGCGGCTTAACGATAGTTGAAACTCTTTATCCACTTGCAATGACACCATATCACCGACTACTACATCTTCTGTCCGCGGTAATACGTGCACGACGACAAAGACCCAGCCTTGTGTATCACGTTTGACTGGTATCGCTTGACCGACATGCAATGCTCCACTCGCCAGCTCTATCGCCCCCACTTGGCAATCAATAACATCTAACTTTTTGCCGTTGATCATCAATGAGCCCCTATCCGCTGGGTGATCTGGCCAAATATGACTGACAGGGTGAAATGGCGTCGTTTCAGTAATAACGTAGGTCATATCTGTTGTTGATTGAACTTGTTGTACTGAGGTTTCTAATTGCCACACTTGATGACAAAAACGAATCTTAGTTGCTGTAATTGACATATTTTTCATAAACTCAAGACAAAAAAATACCCAAGCCGAAGACTTGGGTATAGAAAAAAGAATGGTTATTTATTGCGATTTTTCACCGCTGACATCATACGCTTACGTTTACGCTCTTGAGATAGCGTCAGTTTATTCGTACGGTTCTCATACGGGTTATCACTGTTCTGGAAGTTAATACGGATAGGCGTACCCATAATTTCCAAAGACTTACGGAAGTAGTTCATTAGGTAGCGTTTGTAAGAGTCCGGAAGATCACGAACCATGTTACCGTGAATCACGACAATTGGTGGGTTGTAACCACCCGCATGAGCATACTTCAGTTTGATACGACGACCACGAACCATTGGTGGTTGGTGATCATCTGTAGCCATCTTCATAATACGAGTCAGAACAGAAGTACCGACACGTGTTGTTGCCGACTTATAAGCCTCTTGAATCGATTCGAATAAGTGGCCAACTCCTGTCCCATGAAGAGCAGAGATAAAGTGAATACGAGCAAAATCAACGAAACCTAGACGGCGATCGAGCTCTTTCTTAACATTTTCTTTGACGTCGTTATCCAATCCATCCCACTTATTGACAGCTAGAACAATAGAACGACCTGCATTTAATGCAAAGCCAAGTAGGCTCAAGTCTTGATCTGAGATGTTTTCACGCGCATCGATAACAAGCAGTACCACGTTCGCATCTTCTACCGCTTTAAGTGTTTTGACTACCGAGAACTTTTCTACTGTCTCGTTAATACGTCCACGACGACGAACACCAGCAGTATCAATAAGAACGTACTCGCGTCCATCACGTTCCATTGGAATATAAATGGAGTCACGCGTTGTTCCAGGCATGTCATATACAACCACACGCTCTTCACCAAGAATACGATTGGTTAATGTGGATTTACCCACGTTTGGACGGCCTATAATTGCCAGCTTAATCGGTTGATCTTGCAAACGCTGTAACTCGGCTTCCGCATCTTCTTCTGAATATTCCTCAGCAGCAAGTTCCTCATCTTCAAATTCAGTGAGGTCTTCCACTTCACCATCAGGTGCGTCATTCGCCAGTAGGTCTTCAAAGAAGGGGGCTAAAGCACGCTCAAGTAAAGCAGTAACACCACGTCCGTGCGCTGCTGCAATGTGGTACATATCGTCTACGCCTAGCTGCCAAAAGTCAGCGCAGGCTGCATCAACATCAATACCATCAATTTTATTTACCACCAGCATTGCCGGCTTTTCAATTTTTCTCAAGTGGGCAGCAATCGCTTGATCGGCAGGCGTTAAACCAGCACGGCCATCAACCAAAAACAAAACCACATCAGCCTCATCGATTGCGGCTAATGACTGTTCTGCCATTTTGGTTTCTACCCCCTCTTCTGTGCCATCGATACCGCCGGTATCAATGACAATAAATTCATGTTCTTCACCAAGGCGAGCTTGGCCATATTTTCGGTCTCGCGTTAGGCCTGGAAAATCCGCAACTAACGCATCACGAGTGCGAGTCAATCGGTTAAATAGCGTAGATTTACCTACGTTCGGACGCCCAACAAGGGCAACAACAGGTACCATAACAACCTCTACAATAATCTTTCTTCTGTAGTTATAGGTAACGACTTGTCTAATGCCAAATTAAACCAGCTTTTTACCTATAACCACGTCAGGAATAACGGTTAATAAATAATAATTTCCAACAACAAAACGGCTCCTAAACTGTCACCAGCCAGGAGCCGAATGTGAATTATATCACGATATTATTCGTTGATGCTCAGTTTCTTTACATTGCCATTACGTGTAGTAATCACGTAGCCATCGGATAACGCCACCGGCCCAACGGCAAAGCCACTATCATCGACAAATTGCTGAGCAATAAACTCACCAGTTGTTCGATCAAGCCAGTGTAAGTAACCCAAGCTGTCACCGACTACAAGGTAACGGTCAATCACAACAGGAGCCGTCAGTTGGCGGTTTTCCAGCTTAGCGTTTTGCCAAAGCTCTGTACCACTTCGTGCATCAACTGCCGCAATATGATCTTTCTCTGTGATGACAAAAATGCGTTGACCATCTGTAGCCAAGTCATTTGCAGATGAATAATTTCGCTTCCAAATAGGATTTGCTGAACGCAGGTCAATCGCAATCAATTGACCGTTGTAGCCAACAGTGAAAAGCGTTCCACCCAAAATTAAAGGTGAAGAATCAACATCAACTAATCGATCAATTTCAGTGGCACCTTTCGGAGTCCCAACTGGTTGTTGCCAGATTAACTGTCCACGTTCAACTATCGCAGCAGCAAGACGTCCGTTCGCCGTCCCCCAGAATACACCGCCACCGATTGCAACAGGAGTGCTGTCACCACGCAAGGTTAAACTAGGGACTTCAGTACTTAAAGCCCAGCGCTCTTTACCAGAACTTTCATCTAGAGCAACCAAAATACCTTGGCTGGTATTAATAATAATTAAACCTGAGTCCGCAATTGGTTTTGCTAGCACTTCACCACTGACTTTAACTCGCCAGATAACCTCACCAGTATCTTGATCTAAGGCAATCACATCACCATTTTCAGAACCAATATATAGGTTTCCATAGGCTGCAGTCATACCACCAGACAATCGTGGTGCCTCATCTTTGCCTAAATCAGCTTGCCATTTAGGTTTACCATTTTCAGGATCCAAAGCTCTCACCAAACCATCACGGCTTGCGACAAACAATGTGTCATCAGATATTGTTGGAGACAACTTTGAAAAGTAGTGCCCTACACCATCGTCAGAGGTAGACCATTTCAAATTAGGAACAAACTGACTTTCGACCTGAGGCAGTGGTGCCATAATGATGGTATCTTCTTCACTCGCACAACCAGCCAAGATCGCAACACTTACCGCTCCTAACAAGGCTCTTTTAAAGGCTTTTTTCATCCAATACAGTCCTTACTTCGCCAAGTCGTCCAATTTCATTTTTAATGCTGGGCTAGCATCTTTTGCTTGCTGTGCTTCAGTATATGCAGTGTAAGCTGTATCTTTATTACCTTGACGAAGTGCAATATCACCACGCAATTCAGCAATACGACCAGACCAAGCAGTATCTAAAACGTTATCAAGTGCTGCATTAGCCGCAGTAAAGTTACCTAATTCAGTTTCAATACGCGCAATTCTGTAGTTAACTAACGCAAGTATCGATGCTTCCTGAGAACTACTCTGAACCCATTTAAGTTGCTCAAGAGCTGCGTTTAACTCATTTGCATCGACTTGTGCTTTAGCTAATTGCAGCGCAGCAAGCATCGAATATTCTTTTACTTCATTTGAAGCAATGAAGTTTTCGATATCCGTTTGAGCTTCAACGCCTTTATTTTGCAGTGTTATCATTGCTGCAGCGTAGCTTTGAGAAGCTGACTCACTCGCTTGAGTTACTGAGTCTTGGTAATAACGCCAACCAAAAAGACCACCAAAGGCAACAACAGCAGCAATAGTGACAGTTGTTCCATATTCTTTGAACCACTCTTTAATCTTTTCAACTTGTTCTTCTTCAGTCTCGTAAACTTCCACTTCCTGTCCTCTTAAAGCGTATCAATGACAGCATAGCTATCATTGTTTTATTTGCTGAAAGGTCTATTTATTAAAGACCTTGTATAACAAATTAAGCAGTTATCTTTCGTTGATATATTGTGTGATGAAAATCTTAGATCAATTCAGCAATCTTACTCGCAACATCTTCCTGGCGATAAGTTTCTTGAGTTCCACCAACAAGATCTTTCAATACAACCGTGTGATCGGCCACTTCATTTTCACCTAATACTAAGGCAATCACGGCACCGACTTTATCCGCTCGTTTAAATTGCTTTTTAAAGTTACCGCCACCAAAGTGATTCATCACTCGAACACCTGGTATTGACTCACGAATCTGCTCAGCAAGTTTCATCCCAGCAACCATCGTGCCTTCACCAGCAGTCACTACATATACGTCAACACTTCGACGAACTTCAGTTAATTCAAGGGCTTCTAGCATTAGAGCTAGACGTTCAAGTCCCATAGCAAAGCCAACTGCTGGCGTGGGTTTGCCACCTAGTTGCTCAACCAGGCCATCATAACGACCTCCACCACAAACAGTACCTTGAGCACCTAGACTTTCGGTCATCCACTCAAATACTGTACGGTTGTAGTAGTCTAGACCACGAACTAAACGTTCGTTTATAGTGTATTCGATGCCTGCAGCATCAAGAAGTTCACAAAGTCCTGAAAAATGCAGTTTAGATTCTTCATCTAGATAATCAGACAAACGAGGTGCATCGCCTAAAATTGCTTTAATTTCAGGGTTTTTAGTGTCTAAAACTCGCAGTGGATTGGTATTCATACGACGCTTAGAATCTTCATCCAATATATCGATATGTTGTTCCAAGAATGTGATGAGAGCAGTGCGGTAATGAGCACGAGCCTCTAACGAACCAATAGAGTTAAGTTCAAGACGAACATGTTTATCAATACCTAACTCACGCCATAAACGCGCAGTCATCATGATTAACTCTGCATCAACATCTGGGCCATTGAGACCGAAAACCTCAGCTCCACATTGATGGAACTGGCGATAACGACCTTTTTGTGGTCTTTCATGGCGGAACATCGGCCCCATATACCATAAGCGTTGCTCTTGGTTATATAGCAAGCCATTTTCAATCCCAGCACGAACACAGCCAGCGGTTCCCTCAGGGCGCAACGTTAAACTATCACCATTGCGATCTTCGAACGTATACATTTCTTTTTCGACAACATCAGTCACTTCACCGATAGCACGACTAAAGAGGTGTGTCATCTCAACAATTGGCATACGAATTTCGTTGTAGCCGTAAGCGCTGACCACATTTTTTACCGCGTTTTCTAATTTGTGCCATAGTGGCGACTGAGTTGGGAGGCAATCGTTCATGCCTCGAATTGCTTGAATTGTTTTTGCCACAATACTTACCGTAAATTCTCGTTGAGATTAATCTTCTACTTTTACATCAATATGATTATCGCTGTCCATAACGGAAGCTTTTGCTCGAATTTTTGCTTCTAGTCTATTCACAAGATCGTTGTTATCAAAGCGCTCTTTTTGACGTTTGCCGTCTTCATAGAAAGCACTTTTTTTGTTGCTGCCAGCTAATCCCAGATGAGACACTTCAGCTTCACCTGGTCCATTAACAACGCACCCAATGATAGAAACATCCATTGGTGTAATAATATCTTCTAGGCGCTGCTCTAGTTCATTGACTGTACCGATAACATCGAATTCTTGACGTGAACAACTAGGGCAAGCAATAAAGTTAATACCACGAGAACGTATTCTTAAAGATTTTAGAATATCAAACCCAACTTTAATCTCTTCCACGGGATCGGCAGCCAGAGAAATTCGTAGTGTATCGCCAATACCTTCAGCCAAAAGCATACCCAAACCAACTGCTGATTTTACAGAGCCTGCACGAGCACCACCCGCTTCTGTAATACCAAGGTGAAGTGGTTGGTCGATCTGTTTAGCCAATAAACGATATGAATCTACAGCAAGAAAAACATCTGACGCCTTCACACTGACTTTAAACTGATCAAAGTTCAATCTATCTAGGTGTTCAACATGACGCATCGCCGACTCGACGAGTGCCTCTGGCGTTGGCTCACCGTATTTCATTTGTAGATCCTTTTCTAAGGACCCACCATTTACGCCAATTCGTATCGGGATATTTTTATCACGAGCACAATCAACAACAGAGCGAATACGCGCTTCATTACCAATATTGCCTGGATTTATACGTAAACAATCAACGCCGTATTCTGCAACTTGGAGGGCAATACGATAATCAAAATGAATGTCGGCCACCAAAGGGATAGATACTTGTTGTTTAATTAGCTTAAAAGCCTCAGCAGCATCCATAGTTGGGACAGAAACACGAACAATATCTGCCCCTACTTTTTCTAACGCCCTGATTTGCGCGACAGTTGCATCAACATCAGTTGTGCGAGTATTTGTCATTGATTGCACCGCGATAGGTGCACCATCTCCAATGGGTACATCACCCACATAGATGCGTGTCGATTTACGACGGATAATTGGGGATTCGTGTTGCATAATATTTATAACGGTAAACTGAATCTAGCGACTTTACCTGAAGTATACCTAGAAAGGTCGACAGGTTCACTTGCAAATGTCATTGTTACGCCTTCTGGGGCACCTAATATCACTTTAAATGGTGCTTTGCCGGAAAGTTCAACATTTTGGCCCGATTTACGCGTACCACTGATCAATGTTTTACCATTGGCATCTTTGATTTGCACCCAACAATCAGATTCAAATCTCATAGTAAGTATATTCATGCCATCGGCTGCCACCTTTTCTTTAGGCTTTTCCCGAACAATGTTTTGCTCAACCACCGTTGCAGCCTCGCTTTTATTGCTAGATTTGTAAACTTTTATTGCCTTATCTTCTTCAGAAACGACTTTGTCTACCTCAGAAGTGCTTTTTGGTACTCCGTTTGCTGAGGGCAAAACTTCGGCACTATCTAATATTTCAGTCTGATTGGCCACTATAGTATTTTGCATTAATTCAGTTGGGTCACTGGCAATAAGCTCATCTGCATCAATCTTATCAATCTCTTTATTATCAGCTATGGGCTCAATAATAAGATTATCATCCATTGCTAGTTCAGCACTTTGCTGCTGACTCTGCCACCACCATGCACCAGAGATACCAATAAGAGCAAGAGCAATAACCCAGGTGAGAAACATAATACGGCTATTATGTTTCTCATGTTTTGTTTTACGCGAAAAACTTTGCATTTCTTCTTCTTGTAATTGTTCGTCCGAGCTTGGCGTTTCCTCTAATGCTCCTAGAACCATATTTTCATCAAGGCCAATTAACTTGGCATAAGATCGGATATAACCACGAGTAAAGGTGCTGGCCAACTGACCTTCAAAACAGTTACGTTCAATTTGATCAATTACAGAGATCTTCAATCTGAGTCGCTCTGCAACACTTTTTTGTGTCAGGCCTAATGACTCACGCTTGTTTTTCAGTAGTGTACCCGCTTCCAAGGAACACGGAGCTTCATTAATATTATCTTGTTCTGTCATAATGGTGGTATTACATCCGTTTAGTGGCTAGCACAGCTTGTTATTTTCTTTTTTATTCTTAAGCCTAGTCTAAAGATAGCCAGACTCTCGCATGTTAACCAAAATATTCTTTTAAAAATCCTTAGTATTCAGTATAAGAATGCTCACATTGTGATTTCTCACAATGTGTATTGGAGAAAATACTAAGAATGGTAATGTCGTAATTATACTTCACTCATCATGATAAGCGAATGCACGAAGAAGGCAAAAAATCTTTCACCCAAACTACCAGATAGCTCAAGCTTTTGTCCAAAATTTAACAAACAAAATGCGATTAAAAACATTCGAGCAGTGTAAATCATATTTGAGCGCATAAGTAAAAGCTCACACATTAACATTTCAAATGATTTTATTGATAATAAATTGATACAATTTGACAAAAAAATAGCCAGAGTAAATTCTCTGGCTATTAATATTTAACTTATACCGTTTTGATATCGATAGTCTGCGCACCTCGAGAGGCCTTCAGTGCTGCGGTACGTTTTGTTCGGTCAATGACATCACCAACTAACTGCCCACATGCGGCATCAATATCATCACCTCTTGTTTTACGAATCGTCACTGTATGTCCATATTGCATCAGTGTTTTCTGGAATCTATCAATTCGAGAGTTACTTGGTTTTTTGTACGGTGACCCCGGATATGGATTAAATGGAATCAAATTAATCTTACAAGGTGTGTTTTTCATCAACTCAGCCAATTCACGCGCATGATCCATATCATCATTGACGTGATCGAGTAGGACATACTCAACTGTTACTTTGCCTCTATTAGCATTTGAAGAAGCAATATAACGGCGTACTGATTCCAAAAAGTCTTGAATATCCCAACGGTCATTAATTGGCATAATTTCACTTCTCAACTTATCATTAGGAGCATGAAGAGAAATCGCTAAAGCCACATCTATTTTACCTGTCATTTGATCTAGACCAGAAACGACGCCAGATGTCGATACAGTGACTCTGCGTTTTGAAAGACCAAAACCAAGATCATCGAGCATAAGTTCTAGTGCTGGAATTAGATTTTTCATATTCAGTAAAGGTTCACCCATCCCCATCATCACTATGTTAGTGATTGGACGACGCCCCGTTTCTTTTTCTAGACCAATCTCACGAGCAGCTCGCCATACTTGTCCAATAATCTCTGAGACTTTGAGGTTACGGTTAAAACCTTGTTGAGCTGTTGAGCAAAACTTGCACTCTAAAGCACAACCAACCTGAGAGGAAACACAAAGCGTTGCTCTGTCATCCTCTGGGATATAAACCGTTTCTACATCTTGGTCACCTACCTTCATTGCCCACTTGATTGTGCCGTCTGAAGAGTGCTGAGCTTCTGCTACTGTAGGTGCTTTAATTTCACACTTGTGCTGCAGTTTTTCACGCAGCTTCTTGTTGATATTGGTCATCCTCTCGAAGTCATCAACACCGAAATGATAGATCCACTTCATAACCTGATCGGCACGAAATGCTTTTTCGCCTAACTCTTCCGCGAAAAATTGACGCATGCCTTTGCGATCAAAGTCGAGTAGATTGATTTTTTCAGTGTTCATATTACCTCTCAGTGACTGAAGCAAGAATAAGGGCGCGAATTGTACAGCCTTTAGGCAGTAACAACAAGAGGCAGAACCCCATGAGTTTACTAAGGTCTTCAAATGCCATTGATTAAAAATCAAACACAAATCTACTCTATTTCGTTTATCACAAAAATAACTGTCGATTTATACCTAAGTAACCTCAAGATGCTGTGTTCTACGAGATGACCTTTAGGAGCGTGTCACTGGGGTATACTGTTTTTCAAGTACAAAAAAAGCCCCGATTTAATCGGAGCTTGAGACTCAGTCGTTCAGTCAATTAACGTGAAAAAACTTCAGAAACAGGAAAGAAGAACTCGATTTCACGAGCAGCAGATTCAGGGCTGTCCGAGCCATGTACAGAGTTATGACGCATGCTAAGCGCATAATCAGCACGAAGTGTTCCACATGCTGCTTCTTCTGGATTGGTTTTCCCCATCAACTCACGGTAACGTGTGATTGCGTTTTCACCTTCTAACACTTGAACCATAATTGGTCCAGAAGTCATGAACTCTTTCAATGGTGGGAAGAAAGGTTTCCCTTCATGTTCCGCATAAAAACCACTTGCTTGGTCTTCAGTCAGGTGAACCATTTTAGCCGCAACAATTCGTAAGCCAGTTTTTTCAATACGATGGTAAATTTCACCGATTAAGTTACGCTCTACCGCATCAGGTTTGATAATTGAAAATGTTCTTTCCAGAGCCATAATCTTTCCTTTTAATTTTTAATAATATACCCAAGTGACTTCAAGGTGCTTGGTTCAGAATTATGTCATAGAGCAAAATTCAAAGAAGGAAATGCCATGTAATAACAGGTTCTTTCCAAGTTATCTGTGAAAGTTGCCCTGTCATGTCAAACAGAGCAACTCTATGAGTCAAAGGGTTACTTTTCTGCTTGTTCTTGTAAAAAACGAGCTAAAGTTCGGATCCCCATACCTGTCGCACCCGCTGCCCATTTGTCCGATACTGATTTACGATATGTACCCGAACAGTCGAAGTGTAACCAACCTTGCGTATGATCTTCAACGAAATAAGACAAAAACGCTGCCGCAGTACTTGCGCCTGGAGAATAATCTCCAGAGCTCACATTAGAAAGATCGGCAAAATTAGATGGCAACATATTACGATGGAAATCAGCGAGAGGTAGAGGCCAAAGACCTTCATTCTCTTGCTCAGCAGCAATAAGAGCTTGTTGAGAGAGCGCTTTATCAAAGCTCAGTAAAGCATGGTAATCATTACCTAAAGCATTTTTAGCAGCCCCTGTTAGGGTCGCACAATCAATAATAAGTTCTGGATTTTGTTCACTGGCATAAAGTAAACCATCAGCTAACACTAAGCGACCTTCAGCGTCAGTATTCATGATTTCAACCGTTTTACCATTTTTGTAATTAATGATATCACCGAGTTTTAGTGCTCGCCCTGAGACCATATTTTCCGCACAGCAGAGGATCAGTTTTACACGCTTATTCAAACCACGAAGAATAGCCAAAGCTAAACCACCAGTTATCGTACCTGCTCCTCCCATATCAGCCTTCATTGCTGTCATGAAATTGGAAGCTTTCAAACTGTAACCACCGGAGTCAAAGGTAATTCCTTTACCAATTAGACAAGCGAAAACAGGGGCATTTTCATCACCTGTGGGATTAAAATCTAATTGCAGCATTGCCGATGTGCGTTCAGAGCCACGTCCAACGGCATAAATGCCTTCCCAACCTTCTGATAGTAAGTCCTTATCTTTAACAATTCGAGTCGAAACTGTCCCTTTTGGTGCCACCGACTTAATAAATTCAGCAGCCATTGTTGCCAATTGGCGAGGTGCTACTTCTTCAGCAGTTTTGTTAATGATATCTCGGGTAAACTCGCTAGCAGTGATACGTGCTTGAAGTTCTGATTGCTCTTTTTCAGCTAAAGCTGCCCATTCTAAAGTGGTGTGTTTTTTCGGATTACGGTAGCCTTGATTAAAAGCCCAAATGTTCTCAAGATCCCATTCAGGGCCCGCAAGTAAAGCGGAATGAATTCCTTGGCTATCAAGTTGACGCGCTGCACATTGAATCTGGTTAAGTTGATCACCGCTGGATAAGTGAATCGTTACTCCATCCTCAGAGAAAGAAAGTAATGCATTCGCTCCCCAGTGTGAGGCTGCTGGTTCTTGGCTTAAAAATACCGGCATCTGTGTAGACATGGTTTCTCCTTGTCTTATTACGGCGTTACCTACGCCACTTATTTGTTTACAGACAGATGTTAGCATTTTGTAGGGTAAAAATGCCAACTGAGGAAAAAAACGAGCACAAAGGCTCGTTTTTTCGACTAAAAAGACACATCGGTGCAATGCGGTCAATCTCGCTAACACCCATTTTTAAGTTAGTCTATTTCATCCATCCAACACAAGATCACCGCTTCTAGAATCTTTTCATTACAATGGTTTGCCTCATCGTCAAACTCATCCAACTCCATGATCCATTGATGAAGATCTGTAAACCGCACCGTTTTCGGGTCAAGATCTGGAAACTTATCACAAAGCTCAATCGCGATATCGCGAGAATCTGTCCATTTCATCCATATTTTCCTTTTTTGTTCTCTGCTTAACTTTCAAAGCTCTAAGCGGTTAAACACCATATGCTCAGAGATAAGGGTCAAGCAAAGACACCATTAATGATCTTCTGATGCGTGGTTTAACGTGTATTTTGGGATCTCAACAATCAAGTCTTCATCAGCAATTCTTGCCTGACAGCCAAGACGAGATTCAGGCTCTAATCCCCATGCTTTATCCAGCATGTCATCTTCTAGCTCTTCACTTTCTTCAAGTGAATCAAAACCTTCACGAATAATGACGTGACATGTTGTACAAGCACAAGACTTCTCGCATGCGTGTTCAATACCAATGCCATTTTTTAATGCTACATCTAGAACCGTGTCGCCAATATTGGCTTCTAATACCGCACCCTCTGGGCATAAATCTTCATGGGGTAATACAATAATTTTCGGCATAACTCATTATCTCTTATATATCATTCACTGACTGACCAGACAGTGCAGCTCGTATTGATTTATCCATACGTCGTGACGCAAAATCTTGGCTCGCTTTATCCGTTGCTTTTATGCCTTGCTCTATTGCATTCGCATCATCACCATTACGCAGTTCAATCAATGTCTCAATCGCGCTAAGAAGTGTCTGCTTCTCTGATTCTGATAATAACTCATCACCATCAGCTTGCATGGCAGCAATCAGCCCCTCGATGACACGATCTGCTTCTACTCTTTGTTCTGCCAAAGCACGAGCTTGCATATCATCTTTAGCATAAGCCATTGAGTCTCTGAGCATATTCGCTACTTCATCATCACTTAAACCATAAGACGGTTTGACCTGGATTTCCGACTGAACGCCTGTACTTTTCTCCATTGCAGTAACGGATAAAAGACCATCCGCATCCACTTGGTAAGTAACGCGTATATGCGCTGCACCTGCCGCCATTGGAGGAATTCCTTTCAATGAGAAACGGGCAAGTGAACGGCAGTCATCAACCATTTCACGCTCACCTTGTACTACATGCACACTCATTGCTGTTTGACCATCTTTGAAGGTGGTGAACTCTTGAGCACGTGCAACAGGAATGGTGGTATTACGAGGAATAATCTTTTCAACTAAACCACCCATGGTTTCAATACCGAGCGACAAAGGGATCACATCAAGTAGCAGCATCTCTGAGTCTGGCTTATTGCCTGCGAGAATATCTGCTTGAATACCAGCACCAATAGCGACAACTTCATCTGGGTTAATACTTGTAAGAGGAAGGCGACCAAAGAAATCACCGACCATCTCACGAACAAGTCGTGTTCGGGTTGAGCCTCCAACCATCACTACGTCTTGAACATCATCAAGTTCTACGTCTGCATCTTTTAATGCTCGGCGACATGACATTAAAGTTTTCTTGACCAAGGGTTGAATCAACGCTTCAAATTGATCACGACTCACCTGCCCGCGCCATCCGAATACCTCGACGTCAACGAAATCTTTGTCAGAGAAAGCGATTTTAGTCGCATTAGCAATATTAAGCAGTACTCGGTTTTGTTCAGCAGATAGGGGGATTTCTAAACCCGCTTGCTCGATTAAGAACTCCGCCAAAAGATGATCAAAGTCATCACCACCCAGAGCAGAATCACCGCCAGTGGCTAATACTTCAAAGACACCTTTTGATAAACGTAAAATCGAGATGTCAAACGTGCCACCACCCAGGTCATAGACTGCAATAACACCTTCCTGGCCAGAATCTAAACCATAAGCAATTGCAGCGGCTGTTGGCTCATTAAGCAAGCGAAGTACATGCAGTCCCGCTAACTTTGCTGCATCTTTGGTTCCAGCACGCTGCGCATCATCAAAGTAAGCAGGAACCGTAATCACAACACCAGCCAGTTCACCACCCAATGTCTCTTGCGCTCGCTGGCCAAGGACTTTGAGAATATCTGCTGAAACTTCAATCGGGTTTTTATTCCCCTGTGCAGTTTGTAAAACAGGTAAACCATTATCACTGTGTTTAAATTGGTATGGTAAGTATGGATAACGCGCTTGGATATCTTGTAATGAACGGCCAATTAAACGTTTTACAGAGATGATCGTTTGTTCAGGTTGCTGCTCAGCCATAGCTTGTGCTTCATAACCAACCTGAACTGTTGACTGCGCATAATTGACAACCGAAGGTAAAATACTACGACCTTGATTATCTTTAAGTGTCGTTGACTCACCACTACGAACCGATGCTACCAAAGAGTTTGTGGTACCTAAGTCGATTCCAGCAGCGAGCTTATGTTCATGAGGAGCCGAGCTTTGACCCGGTTCTGCAATTTGAAGTAGTGCCATGATGAATCCTTGTCACGCTAACTAACCGAGGAGCTTTTCTTCGACCAGTTCAATTTCGTTCTTTAGTTTGGCAATAAATTTGAGTTTACGAACACGATCCGCGGCTTCAACCCAAAGACTTTGATCAAGCTCTTGTTCGACCATCGCCAAATGTTGCTTATACATTTTGCTGACTTTTGCATCAAAGTCAAAAAGCACCGATTCAGGATCAGAGCTGTCAGCAATATCTTCTAATTCTTCACGTAATTCCATTTGTTCCATAAGAAACATAGGATCTTGCATTGTTTGTTGCTCACCACGGATTTCCACCCCATTTTCAGCTAACAGATATTCTGCACGAGAGATGGGCTGTTTGAGTACTTGATAAGCATCATTAATTTGAGCAGCTTGCTGTACCGCCATAAGACGATCACGCTCTGAACCAGTCGCAAAGTTATCAGGGTGGAAACGTTTTTGTAGTTCTCGGAATTGAGAGGAAAGAAGACCACTATCCAGCTTAAACTGACTTGGTAGTCCAAATAATTCAAAGTGATTCATTAAGATGGGTTCCAGTAAAGCCCTCGAGGCCTAGGTTGCCCAGAGGACTATCGATTATACGTTGAAGCTTTCACCACAACCACATTCGCTTTTTGCATTTGGGTTGTTGAATTCAAAACCTTCATTTAGCCCTTCTTTCACGTAATCTAGCTCAGTACCATCTAGATACACCAAGCTTTTCTTATCGATGATGATTTTTACCCCAGAAAGGTCGAACACTTCATCTTCTTCGTTAAGATCATCAACAAACTCCAAGACATAAGCCATGCCGGAACAGCCTGTCGTTTTCACCCCAAGACGTAAACCAATACCTTTGCCTCGGTTTTCTAGGAATGCTTTTACGCGACTCGCCGCTGATTCTGTCATTGTGATGGCCATACTGCACCTTAGTTTGTAAAAATTACGATTGGAATGGGAACGTTTTAAGTTCCCATTATATACAGATTACTTATTATTGGTGTTTTTTCTTGTAATCAGCAACAGCAGCCTTGATTGCATCTTCTGCTAGAATTGAACAGTGAACTTTAACAGGAGGAAGCTCAAGTTCTTCTGCAATCTCCGCATTTTTAATTGCTGCAGCCTCATCGATAGACTTACCCTTTACCCATTCAGTTACTAATGAGCTTGAAGCGATCGCACTACCACAACCGTACGTTTTGAATTTCGCATCTTCAATAATACCATCTGGCGTTACTTTGATCTGAAGCTTCATTACATCACCACATGCAGGAGCACCAACCATACCGCTGCCTACTGATGGATCTTCTTTATCAAATGAACCAACGTTACGTGGGTTCTCGTAGTGATCAATTACTTTTTCGCTATATGCCATAATTATTTACCTCGAATCCTCTAGTTCAGTCAGTGAGATTAATGGTGAGCCCACTCAACAGTGCTCAAATCAATCCCTTCTTTGTACATATCCCATAGAGGAGACATGTCACGTAGCTTAGTTACAGCAACACGAATTTGTTCAATTGCGTAGTCAATTTCTTCTTCCGTCGTAAAACGACCAAATGAGAAACGAACCGAGCTATGAGCCAATTCATCATCCAGACCAAGAGCACGAAGAACATAAGATGGCTCTAAGCTTGCTGATGTACAAGCACTACCAGAAGAAACTGCCAAATCTTTCAGTGACATCAGCAGTGATTCACCTTCAACAAAAGCAAAGCTGACATTAAGATTGTGTGGAACACGTTGCTCTAGATCACCATTCACTGTAACTGCTTCTAGGTCTTTTACACCATCAAGAAGACGATTACGAAGTGCAAGTGCATGATCATAATCTTTTTGCATGTCTTCTTTCGCGATGCGGAACGCTTCGCCCATACCAACAATTTGGTGAGTAGGAAGTGTACCTGAGCGGAAACCGCGCTCGTGACCGCCACCATGCATTTGTGCTTCTAGACGAATGCGTGGCTTACGACGAACATACAATGCGCCAATACCTTTCGGGCCGTAGGCTTTATGTGCTGACATTGAAATTAAGTCAACTTTCATTGCTTGTACATCAATCGGCAATTTTCCTGCTGACTGAGCAGCATCAACGTGAAAGACTATTTTTCGCTCACGACACATTTCGCCAATTGCAGCGATGTCTTGGATAACGCCGATTTCATTATTCACATGCATAATTGAAACCAAAACGGTATCTTCGCGCATAGCAGCTTGAAGCTTGTCTAAATCAACCAAGCCGTTTGATTCTGGTTCAAGGTAAGTAACCTCAAAACCTTCACGCTCTAATTGACGGCATGGGTCAAGAACTGCTTTGTGCTCTGTTTTGCAAGTAATGATGTGCTTGCCTTTTTTCGAATAAAAATGAGCAGCCCCCTTAATCGCAAGGTTGTCAGACTCAGTCGCACCAGATGTAAACACGATCTCGCGTGGATCCGCATTAAGAAGTTCTGCAATTTGTTCACGAGCTGTATCTACTGCTTCCTCTGCCTGCCAGCCGTAACGGTGTGAACGTGACGCTGGGTTGCCAAATGTCCCGTCCATCGTCATGTACTGAACCATTTTATCAGCAACACGAGGATCAACTGGGCATGTAGCGGAATAATCAAGATAAATAGGCAGTTTCATTCTCTACTCCAATGTAAAATTCTGACCGCTTATGAGCGGACGTTTACACCGATGGGCGCGGCGGTTGTATTTTTATTAGATAGCCCATGAGTCATCGCCAGTTCGATATCCTGACGATCAGATATTTCTATTACTTCATTGTCTTGCATTAGTTCACCGAGCGTAATGTTGTTCAAGAAATCGCTAATACGAGAACTTAGGTCACGCCATAATGCATGCGTCAGACATCGTGTACCACCTTGGCAATCTCCTTTACCCTGGCATTTGGTTGCATCAACGGATTCATCAACAGCAGCAATGACCATACCAATAGCGATACTGTAAGCATCAGTACCAAGGCGGTAGCCCCCACCAGGACCACGAACGCTAGCGACTAATCCTGCTTTCCGTAACTTTGAAAACAATTGCTCTAGGTAAGAGAGAGAGATCCCCTGACGCTCTGAGATATCAGCAAGAGGTACTGGGTTTTGTTGCGAATGCAATGCCACATCAAGCATTGCTGTTACCGCGTATCGTCCTTTGGATGTAAGTTTCATACCACAACGTATCCACATGGTTTGTAATAGTAAGAATTTTTTCATACCTGACTAAATTGGTCAAGTATTTATTTGACTAATTTAGTCAGGTATTTATCCTTACAAAAATAATGGACAATTATTTCTCAATACTTTTTTCTATCGACGTTAATATTCCACGTAGGGTATTGATTTCTTGGGCTTCTGGACGAGCTCGTGAAAATAGACGTCTTAACTTATTCATTACCTTACCAGGTTGCTCTTTGCTTATGAATTGTGTTTCAACGATGACTTTCTCAAGATGTTCAAAGAACATATCCAGCTCTTTATGTCGAGGATACTCTTCTACAGCCTGTGGCTTATACTGACTTTTCTGTAAAGCTAAATGGGCCACACGAACTTCATAACTCAAGGTTTGTACTGCCATCGCTAAGTTTAGCGAGCTGTACTCAGGGTTTGCTGGAATGCAGACATGGTAATGGCATTTTTGTAACTCTTCATTGGTCAGTCCTGTTCTTTCACGGCCAAATACCAAAGCAACAGGATGCGTTTGACCTTCAAGCGCAAACTTTTCTCCGCATTCACGAGGTTCAAGCATGGGCCAATTTAATGTTCTAGACCGAGCACTTGAGCCAACCACAAGACCGCAGTCTTCAATGGCTTCTTCAAGCGTGCTAACAATCTTGGCATTTTCGGCGATATCTGCTGCTCCAGATGCTAAAGCGTAGGTTTGTCCATCGATCTCACATTGTGGATCGACCAGAACAAGTTGACTTAAACCCATTACTTTCATCGCACGAGCTGCAGAACCAATATTGCCTGAGTGGGAAGTCCCGACAAGGACAATTTTTACTTGATCCAACATTTGTGATTACTACCTGTTTTAAAACTAATGAATTCTATCATAAGTTTTCCCACCTCCCTAGGGCTTAGGGAGTTCAAGCACTCGTTTCATCACTTATTCGTTTAAAAAACAGTGACAAATCTTATCAATAATAAGTACAAGATAAGCAAGGGCGTCGCGTTAAACCAACCCTCAGTATATCGTTCAGTTAATAGTTTATCCCGCTAGGTAAGCCAAGGGCAAAAAATAACCACTTTATTTTTATCTTTACTCTGGTATACTCGCCGCCGCTTTAAATTGTTCTTTAACATCCGTTGGGAAATTCGTATGCATCCTATGCTAAACATTGCTATTCGCGCTGCGCGAAAAGCAGGCAATCACATTGCTAAATCATTAGAAAACACAGATAAAGTTGAGTCTACGCTGAAAGGCACTAATGACTTTGTTACTAACGTAGACAAAGAAGCAGAAGCTATCATCATTGATACGATTAAGCAGTCTTATCCTGAACACTGCATCGTTTCTGAAGAAGCAGGTCTTATCGATGGTAAAGATAAAGACGTACAATGGATCATCGACCCACTGGATGGTACCAATAACTTTGTTAAAGGTTACCCACATTTCTCAGTTTCTATCGCCGTTCGCCTGAAAGGTAAAACGGAAGTAGCGTGTGTTTACGACCCAATGCAAAATGAGCTATTCACAGCACAACGTGGTGCAGGAGCTCAACTAAACAACGCACGTATTCGTGTTAATCCACTCAAAGACCTACATGGTAGCATCCTTGCTACAGGTTTCCCGTTCAAGCAAAAGCAACACTCCGAGTCTTACCTTAAGATCCTAAGTGCATTGTTCGTTGAATGCTCTGATTTCCGTCGTAGCGGCTCAGCAGCACTAGACCTATGTTATGTTGCTGCAGGTCGTGTAGATGGTTATTTCGAACTTGGTTTAAAACCTTGGGATATGGCAGCAGGTGAACTTATTGCCCGTGAAGCTGGTGCAATCCTAACTGATTTTGCTGGCGGTACTGACTACATGAAGTCAGGCAACATCGTTGCTTCTAGTGCTCGTGGAGTAAAGTCAATACTTAAGCACATTCGTGAACATGGTAACAGCGCCATCCTAAAATAAGATTCTAAAGTCACTTAAGCCCGTCACGCTGATGACTTTTGAATGGCCCTGCTCTTTTTGAGTGGGGCTTTTTTTATCCGCAGATATTCTGCCTAGCCTGCTTATATACCCAAAGTATTAGGATCAGGCATGGTCAATGATAGCGGTGGAAGAGAGCTGTGGATGGTATCACTGTAGATGACAAGTATGATGGATATAGACTGAGTATAAAAAAGCCCCCATGCTTGCATGGCAACCATGAGGGCTTGATTCATATTTAATGATGGTTTGCCTTAAGGCATCTCATCAAATTCTGCACCTTCTTTTTCAACTTGAGGTGGCAATAAGTGCTCTCTCTGAATACCTAGTTTCAAGGCCAATGCTGAAGCAACATAGATAGATGAGTATGTACCTACCGTAATACCAAGTAGTAATGCAGTTGCAAAGCCATGAATCATTGCACCGCCTTGGGCAAACAAGGCAATCACAACAAACAAAGTGGTTCCCGATGTAATCAGTGTACGACTCAAAGTTTGCGTAATCGAAACATCCATAATCTCTGCTGGTGACTCTTTGCGCATCTTACGGAAGTTTTCACGAATACGGTCAAATACCACGATGGTATCGTTGAGCGAGTAACCCACGACCGTGAGTAGCGCCGCCACAATAGTTAAGTCAACTTCGATTTGTAGAAACGAAAAGACACCTAACGTAATGATAATATCGTGTGCCAAAGCAAGCACTGCACCTGCAGCTAAACGCCATTCAAATCGCATTGATACGTAAAGTAGAATACAAACTAGCGATGCCAGTATCGCAAGGCCACCAGCCTCTGTTAGTTCATCCCCCACATTAGGACCGACAAACTCAATACGACGCATTTCTACACTTTCACCAGTTCCAGCTTTAATTGCAGCAATAATTTGATTGCCAAGCTTTTCACCAGAAAGATCATCACGTGGGCGAAGACGTACCATGACTTCTCGTGCACTACCAAAGTTTTGTACGGTAGCATCACCAAAGCCTTGTTTATCAAGCGCTGTGCGAATCTCTTCTAGATTAGCTGGTTGCTCAAAACCAACTTCAATCAGTGTTCCGCCAGTAAAATCTAAGCCCCAATTCAACCATTTAGTTGATAAAGTGAAGATTGAAGCCGCAATCATAATAACAGAGAAAATAAAGGCAGCCTTTGACCAACGCATGAAATCGATCGTTTTTTCTGCTTTTAGAATTTGAAACATAATAATTCCCAGCCTTAGATCGACAGTTTGTTTACACGTTTACCACCGTAAACAAGGTTCACGATACAACGTGTCCCTACAATGGCTGTAAACATAGAAGTCAAGATACCGATTGATAATGTCACTGCAAAACCTTTGACTGCACCTGTACCTACGGCAAATAGGATAATGGCGGTAATCAGCGTCGTAATGTTTGCATCGGCAATGGTACTAAATGCATTCGCATAGCCTTGATGGATAGCTTGCTGTGGGCTACGCCCTTCGCGAAGTTCTTCACGTATTCGCTCAAATATTAGAACGTTTGCATCCACGGCCATACCAACGGTTAAAACGATCCCCGCAATTCCAGGTAAAGTCATGGTCGCTCCAGGAATCATCGACATCACACCGATAATCAGCACCAAGTTAGCCATTAATGCGATGTTAGCAATCAGACCAAAACCACGGTAGTACATTAGAGTAAAGAGCATAACTGCTACCATACCCCAGATACATGCTTGGATACCCATATCGATGTTTTGCTGACCCATTGATGGACCAATAGTACGCTCTTCAACAATTGAGATGGGTGCAATAAGCGCACCTGCACGAAGTAACAAGGCCAAGTTATGTGCTTCTGATGCAGAATCAATTCCTGTTATACGGAAGCTACGCCCGAGTGCAGATTGAATCGTTGCTTGGTTAATCACTTCTTCATGTTTATCAAGAATAACTTTGCCATCCGGAGTACGACGACCACTGTCTTTGTACTCTGCAAATACGGTCGCCATTAGCTTACCAATATTTTTCTTAGAGAATGCCGACATTTTGTTACCACCTTCACTGTCTAGTGAGATGTTTACCTGTGGTCGACCATATTCGTCCGCACTAGAGCTTGCGTCCGTGATGCTTTGACCACCAAGAATAACGCGTTTCTTAAGTACTACTGGACGTCCATTACGATCCATTTTGACTTCACTGCCTGCTGGCGCTCGACCACTGGCCGCAGCTGCAAGATCAGCTTTATCATCCACTTCACGAAACTCTAATGTAGCAGTAGCACCCAATATTTCTTTCGCACGCGCAGTATCCTGCACACCAGGTAGCTCCACAACGATACGGCTGGCGCCCTGACGTTGAACCAATGGTTCAGCAACACCCAGCTCATTCACACGATTACGCAAAATGGTAATATTTTGCTCTACAGCGTAGTTACGGATCTCTTGTAGACGCTGCTCTGTGAATGTTGCAATAAGCGCATAACGCCCGTTAGAACTCGACTCAACGAAATTCATATCCGGGTGGCTCTTTTTCAGCATTGATTTAGCTTGACTAAGTTGCGCTTCATCGCGCAGTAAGACCTCGACACCTTCTTTACCTGAAGGACGAATTGCACGGTAACGAATTTTGGCTTCACGAAGCTCACTTCGGAAAGCTTCTTCTTGTTGGCCAACCAATTTTTCCATAGCGGCGTCCATGTCCACTTCCATTAAGAAGTGAACACCACCACGTAGATCTAGACCTAATTTAAGTGGTGAAGCACCAATAGCCTCTAACCAATCCGGTGTTGATGGCGCGAGGTTCAAAGCAACAATTTTATCTTTACCAAGCGCTTCACTGATAATATCACGCGCACTAATTTGAGTGTCGGTATCATTGAAACGAACAAGGATTGAACCATCTTCTAGTGCAATGGATTTATAAGAAAGATGCTCTTCATCGAGAGCATGGGTGACAGCATCCAGCGTTGACATATCTACAGAGGCGCCACGCGCCCCTGTAACTTGAATAGCCGGATCTTCACCGTAGATATTTGGAAGTGCGTACAACGCAGCGGTGATGATGGCCAAAAATACCATCAAGTACTTCCATAAAGGATAACGGTTTAGCACAGCGAGGATCCTTAAGCCGTTTTATAGAGATTTAAGCGTGCCCTTAGGAAGCACTGCTGTAACGAAGTCTTTCTTAATAATAATTTCATTACTATTGTTTAATTCAATAGAAATAAAATCGTTATCTTCAGCAACTTTAGTGATTTTACCCACAATACCGCCGCTAGTTAGCACTTCATCACCTTTACCCATGGAGGACATTAGGTTTTTGTGCTCTTTCGCTCGCTTTGCTTGTGGTCGGTAAATCATGAAGTAGAAAATCACAGCAAACATACCAAGCATGATCAACATTTCAAAACCACCACCTGCTGGTGCTACTGGTGCAGCTTCTGCTGCTGCGTGTGCCTGAGAAATAAACATTAAGACATCCTCATTAGAGTTATTAATAAAAAACAATTTAAACTTAACACATCAAGATTCAAGCTTGAAACTCATGAATAGCGATCATTCATCCCAAAAATCATATGTATTAACCCTACTATATTCACAAAAGCCTTTGGTAATTTACCAAAGGCTTTTATTTTTACGCTTTACTTAGCGGTGGAACTTCACGGTCACGACGAGCATAAAACTCCGCAACAAATTCATCAAAGCGATCTTCGTCAATTGCGTTACGAATACTTTCCATTAAACGCTGGTAATAGCGTAAGTTATGAATCGTATTCAAGCGAGCACCCAAAATTTCGTTACAACGCTCCAGATGATGAAGATATGCTTTGCTGTAGTTCTGGCAAGTGTAACAATCACAATGTGGATCAAGCGGTGTCGTATCTGTTTTATGCTTCGCATTACGAATCTTGATTACCCCACCTGTGACAAACAGATGACCATTACGAGCATTACGGGTTGGCATTACGCAGTCAAACATGTCAATGCCACGACGAACACCTTCAACTAAATCTTCAGGCTTACCCACTCCCATCAAGTAACGAGGTTTATCTTCAGGTAATTGAGGACAAGTATGCTCAAGAACTCGGTGCATGTCTTCTTTTGGTTCACCAACAGCCAGACCACCTACAGCATAACCGTCAAAGCCAATTTCAGTCAGGCCCTTGACAGAAACATCACGTAAGTCTTCGTAAACGCCACCTTGAACAATACCAAATAAATTATTTGGGTTTTCTAGCTTATCAAAGTGGTCACGTGAACGTTGAGCCCAACGTAACGACATTTCCATTGATTTCTTGGCTTCATCATGAGTTGCAGGGTATGGCGTACATTCATCAAAGATCATTACGATATCAGAGCCTAAATCTTTTTGGATTTCCATCGACTTTTCAGCATCCATAAAGATTTTGTCGCCATTTACCGGATTACGGAAATGTACTCCTTTCTCTGTAATAGTACGCATGCTCCCCAAACTGAATACTTGGAAGCCACCTGAATCAGTCAAAATTGGACCTTGCCAATTCATAAAGTCATGCAGGTCACCATGCATTTTCATGACCTCCTGACCTGGGCGTAACCAAAGGTGAAAAGTGTTACCTAACAGGATTTCGGCTCCTGTTCCTTTCACTTCTTCTGGTGTCATCCCTTTAACTGTGCCATATGTACCAACAGGCATAAATGCTGGTGTTTGTACTGTACCACGTTCAAAAGTTAATTGACCGCGACGCGCAACACCATCTTTCTTTTTAAGATCGAACTTTAATTTCACCTTACCTCCGGATGTCAGAGAAACAATCTGACAATATGTTCGGTTTAAACCTTATCTAGGAGTGGTCGCTATTCCTTGCGAAAAATACAACTCAACAGTTTTATTTTCTAGCTTACTACTAGCACTCGGAAACAATTACAACTAGCTAATGCTAGCTTATCTTCTTTTTGATGAACATTGAGTCACCATATGAGAAAAAGCGATATTTATTCTTCACAGCATGTTGGTAAGCATTCATAGTATTATCATACCCAGCAAATGCACTCACTAACATAATCAGAGTGGATTCTGGCAAATGGAAATTGGTGATTAAGCAATCAACTAATTGATATTCATAACCCGGAAAAATAAAGATTTCAGTATCATCAAAGAATGGGACTAGCTCCGTTCCATTTTTCAAAGCACTTTGTGCCGCACTTTCTAATGAACGAACAGATGTAGTGCCGACAGCAATAATACGCCCACCACGTGCTTTAGTCGCACGAATCGCATCAATCACTTCTTGTGATACTTCCACATATTCTGCGTGCATATGATGATCATTGATATTATCCACTTTCACAGGTTGGAATGTACCGGCACCAACATGAAGAGTTACATAAGCAAACTCGGCACCTTTAGCCTTGATATTTTCAAGCAATTCGTCATCAAAATGAAGTCCTGCCGTAGGTGCTGCGACCGCACCCGGCTTTTGGTTATACACGGTTTGATAACGCTCTTTGTCTGAATCTTCATCTGGACGATCAATGTAAGGAGGCAATGGCATATGGCCAATTTCTTCCAAAATATCTAAAACCGTTTTGTCAGATTCAAACTTCAACTCAAATAAAGCATCGTGACGTGCAACCATTTCTGCTGAGTATTCATCATTCTCACCCAGCAAAACTGTTGAGCCTGGTTTTGGCGATTTAGAGCAACGGACATGGGCCAAAATACTTTTATCATCCAGCATGCGCTCCACCAACACTTCTAACTTACCGCCGGAAGCTTTCCGGCCAAACATTCGTGCTGGAATTACGCGAGTGTTATTGAAGACGACTAAGTCTCCCTCTTGCACTTGAATCAATACATCGGTGAAGGTGCCATCTACGAGCTCACCTGTATTACCATCCATTTGTAAAAGCCGGCTTGCCGTTCGCTCAGGTTGAGGGTAACGAGCGATAAGTTCATCTGGAAGGTCGAAATGAAAATCTGATACTTGCATGTTATGGTCTTATCTATTGTTCAAGTTACGCCATAAATGGCGATAAAATTCGGGCTAGTTTTTCGCAGCAGACTAGTATATGTCGACATACTGCAATAGCAAGCAAATACCCCTAATATTGACCATAAACCTTGGTTTGAGCAACAAATGCCTCTTCGATTTGGTTGGTCATTTATTTTTTTATAAAAAACACTGCAACAAAGACTTTTAAACCATCAAAGTATATTTTTTCATAATCAACCTGACCAAAAGACATGCATCTCTCCGAAGATTGTAACGCAAAGTAGAAAGAAAAAGTGGATAAATGAAACTACCAGTTTGATCCAGATCTAATCTTAATACTTAAGTACTGAAAAAGGCTTAAGTGTGAAATTATTAGAGCAAATGTTTTCTATATTTAGGGATATACCCAAATGGCTTCAAACCCTCCAGTCAGTGTCGTGTACTGATTTGAGAAACGCGAAGACAATCTCATTGAACTCAACATTTGTGTTTTTTGAGTACAAAAGCATACCGTTGGAGGTCTTTATGATAAAAGTTGAAGATATGATGACTCTCAATCCACACACCTTATCTCAAACACACACATTACATGATGCAAAAGATATGATGGATACATTGGATATTCGCCATATCCCTATTATTGATAATCACCACCACTTGCAAGGCTTAATAACTCAGCGTGATATTTTAGCTGCTCAAGAATCTAGCTTATCCCCTATTAATGCCCAACATTCTTATACTCTCGATACTCCTCTTTGCGAGGTTATGCATACAAGCCTTATAACTGTTGACCCTAAAGCGGGATTAAAAGAAAGTGCGATGCATATGCAAAAGCATAAAGTCGGTTGCTTACCTGTAGTAAATAAAAATCATTTAGTCGGGATAATAACGGACACGGATTTTGTCGCGATAGCTATTAATTTACTCGAACTACAAGAAGAAATCGATGCTAATGAGTTTTAAGTTAACTAAATGTTATACCTAAATAACTTCAAAATAAGTAATGTCTGGCGGTTATACATACAATGAGAGTGGCTAAATCACCACTCTCATTATTTGAGGAAGTTAGAATTGATCTTCTTCCGTTGAGCCTGTAAGTGCAGTCACCGAAGAGTTCCCACCTTGGATAGTATTGGTCATTTTATCAAAATACCCCGTCCCTACCTCTTGCTGGTGTGCCACAAACGTATAGCCTTTTTCCGCCGCCTCAAACTCCGGACGTTGAACTTTTTCAACGTAATGACGCATACCTTCACCCTGTGCATATGCATGTGCTAATTCAAACATGTTAAACCACATATTATGAATACCGGCGAGTGTAATAAATTGGTATTTGTACCCCATGTCGGCGAGTTCCTGCTGAAACTGAGCAATCGTCTGCGCATCTAAATTCTTCTCCCAATTGAATGAGGGCGAGCAATTATAAGCGAGTAATTGATCGGGATATTGCGCATGGATGGCTTCTGCAAATTGGCGCGCTTCTTCCAAGCATGGTTTAGCCGTCTCACACCAAATCAGATCTGCATAAGGGGCGTATGCCAAGCCACGTGATATTGCTTGTTTTATTCCTGCACGCACACGATAAAAACCTTCAGCCGTTCGTTCCCCTTCAATAAAATCTTTATCATAAGGATCACAGTCCGATGTCAACAAATCTGCGGCATTGGCATCGGTGCGAGCAATCACCAATGTTGTCGTTCCAGCAACATCAGCAGCCAAGCGAGCAGCAACTAATTTTTGCACCGCTTCTTGAGTGGGAACCAACACTTTTCCGCCCATATGACCACACTTTTTCACCGAGGCCAGTTGATCTTCAAAATGCACTCCAGCGGCGCCCGCTTCAATCATTGACTTCATCAACTCATAAGCATTTAAAACGCCACCAAAACCCGCTTCCGCATCCGCAACAATCGGTAAGAAATAATCAATTCCACCTTCCTCATTTGGTGTTTTACCCGCTGACCACTGGATCTGATCCGCACGGCGAAACGCATTATTAATGCGTTTAACAACAGAAGGAACAGAGTCAACTGGATAGAGAGATTGATCAGGGTACATCGTCGAGGCAGTGTTGTTATCCGCTGCAACTTGCCAGCCAGAAAGATACACCGCTTCGATACCCGCTTTCGCTTGTTGAACAGCTTGACCACCGGTGAGCGCTCCTAAACAATTTACATAACCTTTTTTGGCACTGCCATTGACCAAGGACCAAAGTTTGTCTGCTCCTTGTTGAGCTATGGTATTAGCAGGTACGATTGAACCTCGCAATTCGACCACTTCAGCGGCTGTATAAGGACGTTTAACGTTTTTCCAGCGTGGGTTTTCAGCCCAATCTTTCTCTAAAGCTTCTATTTGTTGGCGACGAGTTAAGTTCATCATGATTCTATCCCTCTATTATTCATGTACTTTCAAATATGAATGAGTTATTCATCTCAAAGGCAGTACACTCTTAATCTGCCAGCACTGTGCTTAAACAAAGACCCAATCCACACTTGCGCAATGAGTGGTAAAGTTACTCGGTTAAATAGTCATACCCAGGTACGGTTAAAAAATTGGTCAGTTCATCACAAGTCGTCAGTTGCAGCATCAGTTGTGCGGCTTCTGCAAATCTCCCCATTTGATAACGGTGCTCACCAATCTCATGTTTAACCACATCGATTTCTTGATTAAGATATTGCTCAAACAGTGAACGCGTAACGAGCAAGCCGTTGTCCAAGTGTTTTTCATGTTGGATCCATTGCCATATTGACGCTCTTGAGATTTCAGCCGTTGCAGCATCTTCCATCAATCCATAAATAGGCACGCAGCCGTTACCGGAAATCCAAGCTTCGATATATTGCAATGCCACTCGAATATTGTGTCGCATACCTTGTTCAGTTCGCTGACCTTCACAAGGTTCTAACAAGTTTTCTGCTGTGATGGGCTTATCTCCAGAACGACAAACATCCAATTGATGGGTTCGTTTACCGAGGACCGAGCTAAAAACTTCCATTGCAGTGTCAGCCAAACCAGGATGTGCAACCCAAGTGCCATCGTGGCCATTTTGAGCTTCCAATAACTTGTCGGTGCGAATTTTATCCAGTACTTGCTGGTTTTCTTGAGGATCTTTTACAGGTATTAAAGCCGCCATCCCGCCCATCGCAAACGCCCCGCGTCGATGGCACGTTTTGATTAATAAACGCGAATAAGCGTTCAAAAATGGCGTATCCATGGTGACGACTTGACGATCAGGCAGAATACGATCAGGAAATTTTTTCAACGTTTTGATATAACTAAATATGTAATCCCAACGACCGCAATTTAGGCCAACAATATGTTCTTTTAATGAAAACAATATCTCATCCATTTCAAACACAGCAGGTAGAGTTTCAATCAAGACTGTTGCCTTAATTACCCCTGTATCCAAACCAAAATAATCTTCAGTAAAATGGAACACTTCACTCCACCATTTAGCTTCATGGTAGGATTGCAATTTAGGCAGATAAAAATAAGGGCCACTGTTCTTCTTCAATAGAGCTTGATAGTTATTAAAGAAATAAAGTGCAAAGTCAAATAGTGCGCCGGGAATAGGTTGCTCATTCCAAACAACGTGCTTTTCTTTAAGGTGTAAACCACGGACTCGACAAATTAATACTGCCGGATCTTCTCTTAATTGATAATGTTTGCCGTTGGCTGGATTGATATAACTAATTGTACCATTAACGGCATCACGTAAATTCAACTGCCCATCGAGTAACTTTTCCCAAGCGGGAGACATGGAATCTTCGAAGTCTGCCATAAAGACTTTTACATTAGCATTCAAGGCATTGATGACCATTTTACGATCTGTGGGGCCTGTAATTTCCACCCTGCGATCTTGTAGATCGTCGGGAATCCCTAAGATCTTCCAGCTCCCTTCGCGGATATCTTGAGTTTCTGATAAAAAGTTGGGTAATTCACCAGCATCGATTCGAGCTTGTGTTTGTTCTCTTATCGCTAATAGGGCATCAACACGGTTTGCGTATTGTTCACAAAGAACGGATAAGAAAGCCAGAGCTTGCTCAGAGCATATTACCTGATGTTCCTCTGTCAGCTTACCAACAACCTTGAAGCTTTTCTTATCAATGTCTGTTGAAAGTTGTTCTTGTTTTTTCTGAGCCAGCATAATTATTTACCTTAATGATATTAATTAATAAGTCGCCATCAGCCACAGTTAACACTTGTAAATAAAGAACATCAAAAACCAAAAAATAAATTATTAAAAGCAAAGCGTTTCACGCCTATATCCCATTCCTTTTAATGTTCTTATTTTTATATGTAACTCTTTTAAACCTCTTAAATAATCTATATCAATGCTTCAGGAAGTGAAAGCGAGAAAGCAGGTAAAATAGAAATTCGGAGTTTTATGCCGATAAAAGTAAGTGATTGATTTTTTAAAGACAGCGAAAAATAATTACGTAATAAAGCAACAGAAAAAACACAAGAAAAATATAAAAACAAACAATGTAAAAAATAATATTGATCGGCTAAGGCAAGTAAAAGAACAACAATACCAAATATCAAGGCGGGAGAAGTTAAGTCGTATTCAAGTAAAATTAACAGTGTGAAATTTCACAATTTTATGAAAACACCATCCAATTTAATCTGTAAAATTTCACAGGTTAAACTTTACCATCAGAATAAAGTGCTAGGAATCTTTAAAAAAATAGCATATACCCAAGTGAACTAAAACTACTGACTCAGAGCAACAGTGTAATCTCACTGAGTCACTACAGGAGGATAATAAAGCGCATTAAAGTAGTTCAGAAAGTAACTCTGCTAATTGATTGAAGGTTTTGGTACGTGCCGCATTCGGCCTCCAAACCAAGCCGATATTACGATAAGCTTGTTGTCCAGGTGGATCAATCACGACCAAATTCTGATTATGTAATAGTCCATGATCAATCGCCATTTGAGGGATAAATGTGGTCCCTAAGCCATTCGCCACCATTTGAACTAAGGTATGCAAGCTGGTCGCTGTAAATGGGTTGATTTTATCTCTCTCAGTAAGCTGGCAAGCAGAAACAGCATGCTCGGTTAAACAGTGCTCTTTTTCTAATAGATACACCGATTCATTGGGCAAGTCAGCGTAGCAAATAGGTACAGAAATAGAGTCGGCTTGATGTGCACTGATTACCATACGAAAAGGATCCTTACCAACAATACAACTTTCCATTCCTTCAATGTCGACAGGCAAGGCAAGAATTAACACATCAAGTTCACCATGCCGTAAAGCCTGCAATAAATTATTGGTCGTATCTTCCCTAAGCAATAGAGTTAATTGAGGGAAACGTCCATTAATCACTTGGACCAAATCACACAATAAAAAAGGGGCAATAGTTGGAATACAGCCTACTCTAAGCTGACCTTGCATTTCATCGCCTTGGCATATTCGGCCTAATTCTAACAAATCTTGGCCTTTAGCCAGCAGTTCTCTGCCATGTCGCACGACCATTTCACCAGCTTGAGTGAAAACTAATGGACTCTTTTTATCCTTTTTTTCGTAAAGTGGACAACCAATGAGTTCTTCAAGGTTTTGTATTCCTTTACTTAGCGTTGACTGGCTGACAAAACAACGTTCTGCAGCTTCGCTAAAATGCCTAGTTTCATACAATGTGACCAAGTAGTGGAGCTGTTTTAAGCTGGGCCATTTATTCATAATGTTTTGTCATCTAATGTCGCTATCAAGGTAAACGTTTAACGTCATTTTTTTATCGTTTTTTTCGATTAACTTAATCTATTTATTTCGCTTTTTTCAATACTACAGTTTGTAATATAGTTTGTCTCGTACAAACACGGATCAAACCGAAATAACTCAAACCGGTTTGAAACTAACCATACTTTTTAGGAGCAAAAAAATGGTACTAGTAGGTCGTCAAGCCCCTGACTTTACTGCAGCAGCAGTTCTAGGTAACGGTGAAATCGTTGATAACTTCAACTTTGCTGAATTCACAAAAGGTAAGAAAGCTGTTGTATTCTTCTACCCACTAGACTTCACTTTCGTTTGCCCATCAGAGCTAATCGCATTCGACAACCGTCTAGCTGATTTCCAAGCTAAGGGTGTTGAAGTAATCGGTGTTTCTATCGATTCTCAGTTCTCTCACAACGCATGGCGTAACACTGCTATCGAAGATGGCGGTATCGGTCAAGTTAAATACCCTCTAGTTGCTGACGTTAAACACGAAATCTGTAAAGCGTACGATGTTGAGCACCCAGAAGCAGGCGTTGCTTTCCGTGGTTCTTTCCTAATCGACGAAGACGGTCTAGTACGTCACCAAGTAGTAAACGATCTTCCTCTAGGTCGTAACATCGACGAAATGCTACGCATGGTTGATGCGCTTAACTTCCACCAGAAGCACGGCGAAGTATGTCCTGCACAATGGGAAGAAGGTAAAGCAGGTATGGACGCATCTCCAAAAGGTGTTGCAGCGTTCCTATCTGAGCACGCAGACGACCTAAGCAAGTAATTGCTCTATCTTTCTCTTTCTAAAAAAGGAGGAAGGTAATATGCAAACATTTGGTTTAATCTGCTGCTTGCATTCATAGATACAAATTTTAAGTCCAGAGCTTGCTCTGGACTTTTTTCGTTTTCATCGACTTTCTTTTAAACTCGTTAGGTAAACTATTCATGCAACTTGAAGTTTGTATCGATAACATTGAATCTCTTCATAATGCCATTGCAGGTGGAGCAACCCGCATCGAACTCTGTTCATCTCTTGCTTTAGGTGGATTAACACCAAGCTATGGCTTTATGCAACAGGCAGGCAAACTGTCTACCGTTCCCATCTACGCAATGATCCGCCCACGACAAGGTGACTTTTTCTATTCTGAACAAGAGATTGAAACGATGCTCATCGATATTAAAGCTGCGAAACAAGCTGGCTTAAATGGCGTCGTCTTCGGTGTATTAACTCAAGATGGGCACGTACATATCCCCTTCACCAGAACTTTATGCGAACTGGCACAACAACTCGGCCTTGGGGTAACTTTCCATCGAGCATTTGACCAATGCTGTAACGCTCAAACTGCTCTAGAGGAAATCATCCAATTAGGTTGTGAGCGAGTCCTTACTTCAGGTTTAGCCTCCTCGGCTTACCAAGGAGTTGCTCAGATAAAAGCCTTGGTCAAACAGGCTAACAGTAGAATATCTGTTATGGCTGGATCTGGAATAAATGCAGAGAATGTAGGACAGCTAATTCGCTCTACTCAAGTGAAAGAAATTCATCTTTCAGGTAAAATCGAGCGTCCAAGCAAAATGACGTTTATCGCTGAGCAAAGTAAAATGGGCGCAGATGACGTGGATGATTTCTCGATTCCGGTAACAAGCCGTGATCGTATCGCCCAAGTATCATCAGCAATAACGCGAAACGATGATTCTTAGCGCTAACCAGTGTTTATTTCAGAAAATCATCGATACTTTGCTCCCCCAAATGGCGGACATCTTTACCTTTAACAAAGTAGATAATGTATTCACAAATATTTTGGCAACGGTCACCTACACGCTCAATCGCACGGGCTGACCACATGACCTGAAGGATATGAGGAATATTTTTCGGGTCTTCCATCATATAAGTCATTAATTGACGTATCACGGCTTCATATTCGGCATCCAGTTTATCATCCAACTTATAAACGGCTGCGGCTGCTTCAACATCCATTCGTGCGAAGGCATCGAGAACTTGGTGTAACATATGAATGGCCTGACGGCACAGTGGCTCAAGCGATACTTGGAATTTGCGCTCTTTTGAAGAAGTACTGCTAATAGCCACATCAGCGATACGAGCCGCAACATCACCAATACGCTCCAAATCGGTAATGGTTTTGATGATCGCCATAATTAAACGTAAATCTTTTGCCGTTGGCTGACGCTTAGCAATAATCCGAGTGCAAGCCTCATCGATAGAGACTTCCATTGCATTGACTTTATGATCATCTGCGACGACTTGATGAGCAAGTTCAATATTTTCATTGTGTAATGCTTCAATAGCAAAAGACAACTGCTGCTCAACCAACCCTCCCATAGTTAACACATGAGTTCGAATGGATTCCAGTTCAACATTAAATTGTCCCGATATATGACGCCCAAATTGCATAGTTTTCCTCTGTAACGACATGTCATTTAGCCGTAACGACCAGTAATGTAATCTTCCGTTTGCTTTTTCATCGGGGAAGTGAAAATTGAATCTGCATCTGAATATTCAACCAACGCACCCATATGAATAAAAGCAGTATGATCGCTAACGCGGGCTGCCTGTTGCATGTTATGAGTAACGATGACCACAGTGTATTGCTTTTTTAGTTCATTAATAAGCTCTTCGATCGTCAAAGTTGATATTGGGTCCAATGCAGAAGTAGGTTCATCCAGCAAAAGAACTTCTGGCTCAATCGCAACGGCTCGAGCAATAACTAAACGCTGCTGCTGCCCACCCGATAATCCAAATGCATTCTCATGCAAACGATCTTTTACTTCATCCCAAAGTGCGGCCGCACGTAAAGAGCGTTCGACAGCATCATCCAACATACGGCTGTTCTTAACCCCCTGCAATCGTAGTCCATAAACCACGTTTTCATAAATCGATTTTGGAAAAGGGTTCGGCCTTTGGAAAACCATTCCAACGCGGCGACGTAAAGTGGCAACATCCACATTAGGATCATAAACATTCTTTCCATATAGATTGACTTTTCCACTGACTCGGCAGCCTTCAACTAAATCATTCATTCGGTTAATGCAGCGGAGGAGTGTCGACTTTCCACACCCCGATGGGCCAATAAATGCCGTCACTCGTCCTTTAGGAATACGCATGGATACATTGTGTAATGCCTGAGTCGAGCCATAGAAAAGATTAAGCGCCTCAATCGATATCGCCGTTTGTTCATCGGTCAA
Source organism: Vibrio sagamiensis NBRC 104589 (assembly GCF_007990935.1). Lineage (GTDB taxonomy): Bacteria > Pseudomonadota > Gammaproteobacteria > Enterobacterales > Vibrionaceae > Vibrio > Vibrio sagamiensis. The sequence continues at coordinate 12,122 of NZ_BJXJ01000026.1, read as the reverse complement.
ATTATGAACATCTAATGGCGGTTCATACCCCAAAGAGTCATTAAAGTTAAACATGCTTAATCCTGTCCTAAAGTCCTGTATTTTTCTCGTAAGTTATTGCGAATACTGATGGCGGTTAAGTTTAGGCCCACAATGACAGTCACAAGCAAAAACGACGTTGCGTATACCAACGGGCGTGCTGCTTCTATGTTGGAAGTTTGAAATCCAACGTCATAGATATGAAAGCCCAAATGCATGAACTTTCTTTCTAAATGCACATAGGGGAATTGCCCATCAACAGGCAAACTTGAAGCAAGCTTAACCACACCAACTAGCATCAGTGGCGCCACCTCACCGGCAGCGCGAGCAACCGCTAATATCAACCCAGTAATAATAGCAGGGGTTGCCATTGGTAAAATAACCCGCCAAAGAGTTTCAAATTGCGTCGCCCCCAATGCCAATGAAGCATGCCTCACCGAAGTGGGAATTCTTGTTAATCCTTCTTCTGTTGTCACAATAACCACCGGTAACGTCAGTAAGGCCAAGGTTAAAGCTGACCATAATAAGCCCGGCGTACCAAATGTCGGAGCAGGAAGTTGCTCAGCATAAAAAAGGTTATCGACTGAAGCCCCTATGGTATAAACAAAAAAGCCTAGACCAAACACACCATAAACAATTGAAGGAACCCCTGCCAAGTTGATAACAGCAATACGGATAATGCGTGTTAAACCATTGTTTTTGGCATATTCATGCAGGTAAATTGCCGCAATCACGCCGAGAGGCATGACGATAATAGACATGATAATAACCATGAATACCGTACCAAATATTGCAGGAAAAACGCCCCCCTCAGAGTTGGATTCTCTTGGCGCTTCTGAAAGAAACTTCCATACCTGTTTTGACCAGTGAACCGCTTTCTCCGTCCAAGACATTTGATTTGGGTACCAGTAATCCAAAATGTCGCTCAGGGGAATTTCAACTTTCTTATCCGTCATGTCCGTAACAATCAAAACATCACTCGATAATTCTTGGCGCAGTTTTTCTAACTGCTCATTCAGTGAAGCAAGCTCTTGCTCAATCTGTATTTTTTGTTGTTCATAGCCTGCCAAACGCTCGGCAGTCAATGTTCCGTTTAACTCATGTTTACGTTGCTTTAACCTCAATTGCTCTAGCTGCCAGCCTAATTTTTTTACTGGATGATTCACTAACCATGCAATATCAGCACGCAATTGATGAGCTTTCTTCAGTTTATTATTAATTAAACTAGCCATATCACTTGTATAACGCTGATGGCCAGATTGAAAAGCAACCGGTTTACCAAAAAAATACCCGCCGCTACTGCGCTCGATCACGGCCCAATCAACGGGCGTGGTAGGTTCATCCAGTTGGAAGCTTAAAACGGATATAAAGTCAGCAGGATACAACTCACGATTGGCAATTTTTATGCTGAGTCTGGTTGCAAATTCCTCATCTTCATCAAGTTTACTTGCCGTTTCTTTCGGTAAATAGCTTCTAGGGACAAAGCTACGTTCGTAAATCTGTCCAATTAATATTGAATGTCTAGGTAACACCTCACTCTGTACAGAGGATAGCTCCGTCACATTCCACTGATAAAGCGGAGCAGGCCAAAAGTAAGTAAGCCCTTTCCAGCCAATCAATAACAGCAGGCCGAGTATCGACAGTAAACTGATACTCACTGCGCCTCCCGTCAGCCAAATCCAAGGCGCTCCTGAACGCACCCAATTTAACATGCGCATACTCGCTTAATGATAAATTCACTACAAAGCACGATATTTCTCTCTCAACCTTTGTCTTACCCATTCCGCCAGAGCATTGACCGCAAAGGTAAAGATAAACAAAATCAAAGCGGATAAAAATAAAAGACGGTAGTGAGTGCTGCCTACCTCCGACTCTGGTAGCTCAACGGCAATGGTCGCGGACAAGCTGCGTAAGCCCTCTAATATGTTCCAATCCATTAGCGGTGTATTACCTGTCGCCATTAAAACGATCATGGTTTCACCCACCGCTCGGCCAAAGCCCATCATAATAGCAGAGAAGATGCCTGGACTTGCGGTCAAAAGTACCACATGAATTAATGTTTGCCATGGCGTTGCCCCTAATGCCAGTGAACCATCAGACAAATGTTTAGGCACCGAAAAGATGGCGTCCTCTGCAATGGTAAAAATCGTTGGTATAACAGCAAACCCCATTGCGAGACCAACTACAAGGGCATTACGTTGATCAAACCCAATACCATGTTCGGTCAAAAATAGGCGTATATCACCGGAAAAAAAAGTATGTTCAAGCAACGGAGAGAGCCAAACTCCACCAGCAGCAACCATTAAGATGAATGGAATTAATATCAATGCATGCCACCCATTAGGCAAGCAGTGACGGACTTTAGCAGGCATTAAGGCCCAAACACCTCCAACAGCCATAGTGCTGATAGGTAACAGAATCAATAGGACGAATACCGCAATCAAGTGATCCTCAATAATTGGAGCTAACCACAACCCAGCTAAAAAACCAATGATAACCGTTGGGAGCGCTTCCATTAATTCGATAGAAGGTTTTACGACTCGGCGCATCTGTGGAGACATAAAGTAAGCGGTATAAATCGCACCGAGCACCGCAATAGGGATAGAAAATAACATCGCAAATAATGCTGCTTTGATCGTCCCAAATGCAATCGGCACTAAGCTCAGTTTTGCCTCAAAATCATCACTAGCAGAAGTCGACTGCCAGACAAATTCCGCTTCAGGGTAACCTTCATACCACACTTTGTTCCACAAAGAAGAGAAGGATATCTCTGGATAAGGGTTATCAATCACAGCAACGCTCAATTCATCATTCAACCATGTGATTAAGAACCGTTCATTATTCGACATCGCCGCCATTACGGGCGCTTGCTTATAAGCACGCTGAAACAGAGCTAATTTTTCACTCGTCGTATAATGGCTTTGCAACGTACCATTGGTATAAAAACTGAAAAAACCCTTTCGATGAGTATCTGGCAAGATATATTTGAGCTCAGACGCGAGCTTGAAATCACGAATATGAGTTAAAGTGCGCTTGTTCTGCTGTAGAGTGTCGAACCATTGTGATACCTGCCCCTTATCATCGGTGACTAATAATGAATAGGCGCCAGCCAACAAGTCGATGGTTTTAATCGAACGCTCTGTATCACCTTGAACTAAATCCACCACTTCCCGAACTAAAAACCGATGTTCTTGCTTAGTTAAAATGACCAGTTCAGAACGGTAACGTAAATATAAAAGCTCACTATTTGGAGTCAGTAGGATTTGATCTGGGTTATCCAAGCCAGAAGGAAAAAGAAAATTGATGGTCTTGGGCGGTCGATTCAAAACATGCTCGTCTTGCCAACGAGCGTGTAACTGACCATTTTTTGTCAGCCATACTATCGTTGGTACTGACTGATCAACACTAAACGCAAAGTCTGTAACTGGATTAGTCGGTTCGGTGAGTGTCAGATCGATCTTCGAGGGCAGTAAAACAACTTCTGGTAATCGAACGTTCTCTCTTAAAGTCGCATTAAACTCTGGTTTAAAAAGGTGTGCTTTGCCCTTTGCATCAACGAATCCCATCCATCCGGCTTCTCCTGATGATTGAGCAAACGCCACTGGATGAGTCGCAATCTGTTGTTGATAGAGTACTGGTGCATTAGGTTTATCGATAGGAAGAAAGCGTATCTCTCCTGACGGCGTCAATACAAAGCCAATTTGGGCATAATCATCAATACCAATCGCTAAAGGCTGTCCACCAAGCGTCACACGTGAAGCATGATTGGTGTCTATTTTTGCATCCGAGAATAAAGGAACCACCACAATCGCAAGGTAAATAAAAATTAATACCAACGCCGCTAATACACTCATTCCTCCTGTCGTGACTGCAAAGCGAACTAAACGATCTTTTACTTGTCGCTTTTTGTCTCTTTCTTGCAAGGAGAATTCGGCTTGTGCCATTGCTCTATCTACCTGTTGAACTGTGCTTAAAAATAGGTCATTTAAATGACAATTATATTACAGAGTACACTAAACACCTGAAAAGAATACAAGACCTTACAAAGTAAGCCTCAAATAACAACTTAGTATTAGCGTGGTTCTAGACCTACTTTATGTAATTCTTGCTCTGCAAAACTCGCTGTGATGGGTACGTACCCATCTTTAGCAACTAAGGCTTGTCCTTGAGCAGAAAAAATAAAGCGAATAAATTCAGCCTCAATCGGACTGAGTGGTTTATCAGGGTCTTTATTAACATACACATATAAATAACGCGATAAAGGATAGCGACCAGAAAGAATATTCTCGCGTGTTGGGCGGACGTAATCTTGCCCTGACTTCGCAATCGGAACCAATCGTACACCAGCGACTCGATATCCAATGCCAGAATAGCCCACCCCACTAATGGTTGATGCTACAGACTGAACAACAGAAGCAGAACCTGGTTGTTCATTCACACGAGTTTTGAAGTCACCACCACAAAGTGCATTACTTTTAAAATAACCATAGGTCCCCGAAACCGAATTACGACCAAATAATTGTAAATTTCGCTCGGACCAATCGGATTCAATACCCAACTGACGCCAATTGGTAATAAACTGGCTTTCACCGCAACGTAATGTGGCCGAAAACATGGCATCAATTTGGTGAAAATTTAAACCTTTTATCGGGTTGTCTTGATGAACAAAAATCCCAATAGCATCAATTGCGACACGTAAGGCAGTCGGCTTATAACCATGTACCTTCTCAAATGCCTCAACTTCACGCATACGCATAGCGCGACTCATGGGGCCAAATTGAGCGGTGTTTTCTGTTAATGCTGGAGGCGCCGTGGACGAACCTGAAGCCTGTATTTGAGCATTGATATTAGGATAGATAGATTCAAACTTTTCCACCCAAAGGCTTGTCATGCCGGCTAATGTATCTGAGCCAACCGACAACAAATTACCCGCCACCCCCGTCGTCGGTTGATAAGGCGCAGGAAGGTTTTCTTCTTGTGCTAAAGCCGAGCAAGACCATAACAAAGCGATGGCCAGTAGCGCTCTAACAGGGCTCATGATTTAACCACAAGGCGGTTTGGTAATATGAATGAAAATTGACTGCCTACCCCAACTTCACTGTGAATATCCAAATGAGAATCGTGATGGCTTAAAGCATGTTTGACGATTGCTAAACCTAAACCACTTCCCCCAGTATCTCGTGAACGAGCTTTGTCCACTCGATAAAAACGCTCTGATAAGCGATGGATATGATGAGCCTCAATACCATCACCACTGTCTTCCACTTCTAAACAAGCACCCTCGGAACTTTGATACCAACGAACTTCGATCTTGGCTCCGGGGGGAGTGTATTTGACAGCGTTGTACACCAGATTAGATATTGCGCTACGAAGTTGGTCTTCATCTCCTAATACACATAAATTTCTATCAATTTCAAACGTTAATTGGTGGTGCGCATCACCACTGAGGCTCACCGCCTCCTTTTCTAGGATCGCCAGCATGTTAGGGACATTGACGACTTCTTCCAGTTCATGAATTGGCGCAGCTTCAATTTTTGACAACGTAAGAAGTTGATTAACCAAACTGTTCATACGATTCAACTGCTCCATCATGACAGCATGAGCCTTAGACCACATCGGCCCAACCAGCATATCTGGGTCTTCTGTCATTTCAAGATAGCCTTGTAAAACCGTCATAGGCGTTCGTAGTTCATGGGAAACGTTGGCAAAAAAGTTTCGTCTCATCCCTTCAAGCTGAGTCAATTGGGTCACATCGCGGACAACCATGAGATGTTCTCCTTGGGTGTAGGGAACAATTCGCAGTTCCAACATTCGTTCAGCATTAAGTGGAGAGCGCATTTCCAATGGCTCGGAAAAGTCTTTGTCATTGAGAAATTTAATAAAGTCCGGTGTTCGAATGAGGTTGGATATCGGTTGACCTGCATCTTCAGGCCAGTGAAAACCTAATAAATATTGCGCCAATTTGTTACACCAAACAATATTCCCTTCCGCCCGAAAAACTACGACAGCATCTGGCAGAGATTCCGCACCATTGCGAAAGCGTCGAATCAAAGTGGTTAACTCTTTTCTTTTTTTTCGTTGGCGCTGTTGTAAACGGTACAAGCCGTTAAAAAGTGCCTCCCAATGACCACGCCCAGATGGAGGTGTCAAACGCCTTTCATCCCACAGCCATGCTGATAAGCGCATTTGGTTGTGTAAATGCCAGCCAAGCTGCAACGCAGTGGCAATCAATAGCATCCAAGACAAATATCCAGTCGCCCAACCAATAAGAACCCAGGGCATGTAAAAAAAAGCCAGCTCCCAAGCTAGCCTTTTCCACGTTAATCTTTTAACCACAAACGACTCCAGACGATAGGCTGCAATCTCTGTCCAAGCTATGCTTTTGTTGAAAAGCGATAACCTGCTCCACGGACAGTTTGAATGAATTTATCATGCTCATTCCCCTCAAGTGCTTTACGCAAACGACGAATATGGACATCCACGGTTCGGTCCTCAACATACACGTTGGTTCCCCAAACGTTATTGAGTAACTGCTCTCGACTATAAACACGCTCTTGGTGAGTCATAAAAAAGTGCAGCATTTTAAATTCTGTTGGCCCCATATCCACCGCTTGATCATTGGCTGTGACTCGGTGAGAAACCGGATCAAGCTTGAGCCCTTGAACATCAATCACATCTTCAAGAGCCGTGGGGGTAACACGGCGGATGACTGCTTTCAAGCGGGCGACTAGCTCTTTAGGAGAAAAAGGCTTAGTAATATAATCATCGGCACCGACTTCCAGCCCTCTCACTTTATCTTCTTCTTCACCACGTGCTGTGAGCATCACAACCGGAATATTTTTTGTGAGGTCCTCACGCTTCATGTGTTTAATAAAGTTAATGCCACTTCCACCTGGTAGCATCCAATCTAGCAAGACTAAATCTGGAAATGGTTCTGCTAATTTCGTTACCGCAGCATCATAATCTTCGGCTTCGATAGCCTGATAACCTTTTTGTTCAAGTACGAAGCACAGCATCTCACGAATTGGCGCTTCATCTTCAACAACCAGAATCCTTCTAGACATAATTGAATAACCCTATTTTAAGTTTTGCTAGTAAATGACCAGGCCTAACGCCTCTTTATGCACCAATATTATTACCAGCAATTATGACACTTTTGTGACTATTGCAAACAAATTTTCACATAACACTAATTGACTACTCACTCTGTATTTATCGAGTCATGTTTGTGCATTTTCTATTTGTGAGTAATTCTCTTGGGACATTCGGAAAAAAATTCCATATCATTGAACTCCTGTCATCAAGCCTAGAGAAAATTTATGTGGTTTAAAAACTGTCTGGTATACCGTGTTAACCGTGAAGTTAATTTCAATGCAGACCAACTTGAGACTCAACTTAGCGAGTTTAAATTTACCCCTTGTGGAAGCCAAGACAAACAAAAATTTGGTTGGGTGAGTGCGATGGGTAAAAACGGCGACATGATGACACACGTGTCCGAAAACAATATTCTCATTTGCGCTAAAAAAGAAGAGAAGATGCTACCAGCATCCGTGATAAAAGATTCGTTGAATGCAAAAATTGAAGCAATGGAAATGCAAGAAGGTCGTCCACTAAAAAAGAAAGAAAAAGACAACCTCAAAGACGATATTATTATGGATCTACTGCCTCGAGCATTTAGCCGCAGTAGCCATACTTATGTGCTCATCATGCCAAAAACAGGATTTATCCTTGTCGATGCAAGCAGCTACAAAAAAGCAGAGGATGTATTAGCATTACTGCGCAAAACGATGGGCAGCCTTCCTGTTATACCAGCGATCCCAGAAACCGCCATCGAAACCACCCTGACTGAATGGGTGAAGACAGGGGAAACTCCGCAAGGTATTGCCATGATGGATGAAGCAGAACTTAAGTCTCTATTAGAGGAAGGCGGAATCATACGCTGTAAAAAGCAAGAGTTAATAACCGATGAAATTCGCAATCACATAGAAGCAGGCAAAGTCGTAACAAAACTGGCGTTGAACTGGCAAGACCGCATCGAGTTTATCATGACAGAAGACGCTGGTATCAAACGTCTTAAATTCTCTGATGAATTAAAAGATCAAAATGATGATATTCCACGTGAAGACAGAGCCGCACGATTTGATGCAGACTTTTCTCTCATGTGTGGTGAATTCAGTGCATTCCTGCCTAATTTATATGAGTCTCTAGGTGGCCTACCAAACCCTAATGCTTAAAGGCTACTGAACAAAGTTCAATCACAACACCCTCACTTTTTTTGAGGGTGTTTTTCTCTCTGAGCTATAATTCCCCTAGTCACAAGTCACATTTTGGCGTAAAATTTGCGCCCCATTTCCACTTGGTGGAACTGACCTGATTTGTGATCAGACAACAAGAGAATAGAGCAATGACAACAGAGAAAAAGTTCACCCCCGAGCTACTGTCTCCCGCGGGAAGCCTGAAAAATATGCGTTACGCATTCGCCTATGGTGCTGATGCCGTCTATGCTGGCCAACCTCGTTACAGTCTTCGTGTACGTAATAACGAGTTTAATCATGAGAACTTAAAAATTGGTATCGACGAGGCTCATGCTTTAGGCAAAAAACTGTATGTTGTTTGTAATATCCAACCGCACAACTCAAAACTAAAAACATTTATTCGTGACCTGAAACCTGTTGTAGAAATGGGGCCAGATGCTTTAATCATGTCTGATCCTGGCTTAATTATGATGGTAAGAGAAGCTTTTCCAGAGATGCCAATTCACCTCTCTGTTCAGGCAAATGCAGTAAACTGGGCAACTGTGAAGTTTTGGGCGGCAAATGGTATTGAGCGTGTGATTGTCTCTCGTGAACTCTCTTTAGAAGAAATCGAAGAAATCCGTGAACATTGCCCTGAAACAGAACTAGAAGTCTTTGTTCATGGGGCACTGTGCATGGCCTACTCTGGTCGTTGTCTCTTATCTGGTTACATGAACAAACGAGATCCTAACCAAGGTACATGTACCAATGCTTGCCGTTGGGAATACAATGTAGAAAAAGGAAAGGAAGACGAAGCTGGCCAAATTGTTGAACAGTTTGATCCAAAACAAGCTCAAGCGATTGAAGTTCAAAAGGATCGTCCTGAAACAACCATTGGCCGTGGTAAGCCCACTGACGAAGTTGTCCTACTTTCAGAAAGCCATCGCCCAGAAGAGAAGATGGCAGCATTTGAAGACGAGCATGGTACTTACATCATGAACTCTAAAGATCTTCGTGCTGTTCAACATATAGAAAGGCTGACAAAAATAGGCGTCCACTCAATGAAAATCGAAGGACGTACAAAGTCATTCTACTATTGCGCTCGAACAGCCCAAGTCTACCGCAAAGCGATTGATGACGCTGTAGCAGGAAAGCCATTTGACCAAAGCCTCATGGGCACTCTAGAGAGTCTTGCTCACCGAGGTTACACGGAAGGCTTCCTTCGCCGTCATACTCATGACAGCTATCAGAATTACGATTATGGCTACTCGGTATCAGATTCTCAGCAGTTTGTTGGAGAGTTCACAGGTAAACGCCGTGGCGATCTTGCTGAAGTAGAAGTAAAAAACAAGTTCCTAGTTGGGGATAGCCTCGAACTTATGACGCCAAAAGGTAATGTAGTCTTCACATTAGAAACCATGGAAAACCGTAAATCTCAGTCCGTTGACGATGCAAAAGGTAACGGCCATTTTGTCTTTATTCCAGTCCCACAAGATATGGACCTAGAATACGGACTATTAATGCGAAACCTAAACACGGGCCAAGATACGCGAAACCCGACAGGTAAGTAAATATGGCACTTCTCATTACCGATAAATGCATAAACTGCGATATGTGTGATCCAGAATGTCCCAATGGAGCCATCAGCATGGGTGAAAGCATTTTTGAGATTGATCCAAATTTATGTACGGAATGTAAAGGCCACTATGAAAAGCCGACCTGTCAGTCTGTGTGCCCTATTACCAAATGCATCATCACTGACCCCAATAATGTCGAAACGGAAGAGCAACTGCTAGAAAAGTTTGTCATTATTCAAGGGTTAGCATAAAAAAAGCCCAGTCAAAACTGGGCTTAGTCCATAGGGTCGCTGCTTGGCAATATTTTGCAAAAGAGTTCTTTTTCAAAGTGATGCCCTAGTTTCTCACGCCAATTTTCTACATGAACAATGGGTAATAAGTAAAAATATTCTCTGCTGGTATCTGTGACAAAAGCCATCTTGTATTTCATCAACTCATAATGCACATCATTGATAAAGCTAGGGTCTAAACGCTGACGCCCTGTTAATTGGTTTAGATCATGTCGAGTAAAAAACACACCTGCTTGATCGTTACTAAATCGACACTTTAACCAATCAGCAAATTCTTTTGCGCAAATCATTGTCATGACCATATCCAGTATTGGCATATTTCATTGTCGTGCGATTTAACTTATACCAAAGTAACCACCCATTCCGTATTAGCAAGTCCTATATTCTCAGAGAATTTAAAAGACAAAAAAGGCTCAACATAGGTTGAACCAAATTACATCAACAGCTTTTTTGCTACTGAATAGCACATTAAAAACCTGATAGATATTAAATGTAGTCCATAATGACATTTTTATCAAAAGTGATAATTCCAAAGGCTGACTCATCTAAACAAATTATTCAACAGGTATAATCTCTGAACACTTATCAGGTAGCACTTTTTTAGGTTTCGGTTTAGGTATGGTATTTTTAATAACTTTATTAGGTATTAAGGTTGGTTTAGGCTGCCAACTTTCAAGTTCCCTCCCGCACCCATCTCCTGCAGGTGGAGGGCTTTGTTCAATACAGTTAGAACTTGATGTCGGACATTTTAGCCGAACATGAAAATGATAATGGTGTCCCCACCATGGGCGTATTTTTCGCAGCCAATCTCTGTTTGAAGAACTTTCTTGTGCACATAACTGCTGCTTTATTACTGGATGAACAAAAATTCGTGCCACATCATCTTGGGAGGCGGTATAGCGAATCAGTTCAAAATGACGAGGATCCCAGTTTTTATCCAGTATTCGATAGTTTTTAAGATCAACAACACTGAGGGGCCTCGGTATCTTTAACTCATTATCCGACAAAGGAACGTCTGCTAACCTAAGCCAAATATCAATGTCCAAACCAGTTTGATGACTAGAATGACCGGAAGAAAAACGCCCTCCACGAGGCAATGACATATCACCAATCAGCAGGTGAGTATCGAGATCTTGTTGAGCTTTTTTTCCAAGTTTCAGCAAAAATGTAATTGCATTAGGGTGGCCATAATATCGTCGAGTTTGACTACGGAGTACCTGATAACCCATCCCTTGCAAGGGTAAAGCTTGCGCACCATCTAAACAACCATTTGCGTAACTACCGATCGAAGCTGAGGAATTGATTGTGGGCTCCGAGGCTTGCTCCCATAACGTAGCAAAAACAGAGGAGGAAAATAGAACGCCCAACCAGACTAATACTCTCAAATTCATCAGCTGCTCACTCTTAGTAATGATCACCGTTATCATAGTAGGCATTTGGGTTAAGTGCTGAGAAAATGACAGCAACATCGATATCGCTCCCCACTAACCCACGAACATGCTGTGTAATAATTTTGGCCGCAGCATCTTGTGTTTTCTGGCCGCGATCAAACCACAGAACTTCGACAAAAGGGTACGCCAGACTTGGCTGCCCTTCACCAAAGAAAGTGCTCTCGATGTATTCAAAAGTAAAGTCTTCACGTGGACATTCCATTAAAGGTTGCAAAGTTTCAACAAGTATTTCTGATAACGCTTGGACTGTTTGTTTTTCTACAGCTCGGAAACGAAGGTGTGGCATAAATAACTTCCGGTTTTAACTTAATCAAGCCAAGATCATATCAGGAACGAAAGGGGGAATCACTTACTCTAGGAAAGTTCTGCGAAACGATAACAGATACAGCCATTTGCTGGACTTAGTATGAAAAAGCCCCGACACTGCTGTCGAGGCTTTATAAGGTGGCAGGGGTGGAGAGATTCGAACTCCCAACACGCGGATTTGGAATCCGCTGCTCTGCCAATTGGAGCTACACCCCTGTGGTTTCGTTTTTATTGAGACGACTCTCG
>NZ_BJXJ01000025.1 GCF_007990935.1 Vibrio sagamiensis NBRC 104589 | reverse complement strand
TGGCGGTGAAGGAGGGATTCGAACCCTCGATACGGGATAAACCGTATACTCCCTTAGCAGGGGAGCGCCTTCAGCCTCTCGGCCACCTCACCGTCTTGCGGAGGCACATATTACGTTTTACCAAAAATATGTCAAACATTTTCTTTTAAAAAAAACACAAAAACTTCTTAACTGTTGTGGATTTAACCAAAGTGCTGCTTAAAGCAACTTTATTATTTTTTTACGAGGGAAAAAGTGTTGTTATTGTTTTAAATAACATTAATTAAGAAACCAAGAAGGCTAACCTTAGTTAGCCTTTTTCATTCAAACAGCACACATAAAATAGTAGAGAGTTAATAGTTACCAGAAGCAACGTTTCCATTACCTTTTTCGGCTTGAATGCGCATGTATATTTCTTCACGGTGAACCGAAACTTCTTTCGGAGCATTAACACCAATACGTACTTGATTACCTTTTACACCTAGTACAGTTACCGTTACTTCATCACCAATCATTAGTGTTTCGCCTACACGACGAGTTAAAATTAGCATTCTTTGCTCCTTGAATAATTTCTAAATTTCATTTTTTTTACAAAACTATTATCCAACAAAAGGTGCATTTCCGTAAACTACCTTATCATCGAAAATTAACCTAAAAAGGCATGTTTTTGTTGAATTTGCAATGATTCACTAGATATAACATAAGCATCATGCAGAATGTTTGCTGCTGCCTCAACATTTTCTGGCGATAAACCCAGCATCATAGCCAGTGTATTCGTAGCAGAGAAATTAACCACTATGTTGTGTTGAGCTAACAACTGACAAGCGTGCTCGACCATTCCATTAGCCCTCTCACCGACTACAGTCAACAAACTGACAATTTCGCTTTTACGAATTGCATCACAGAACACCAATTCCAACTTGGCACAAGCTTCTTGCATTATCACAATACCTGTACGTTCTGTTTCTTCGAACACATTCCAAATATCGATGCTTAACATCTGGCATTGTGTTTTTATGCTAGATAAATTTTCATTATCAACTTCAATTATGGCAAGTTCTCGCTGAATAGCGATACCCGAAATAGCTTTTGTACCAATTTCACCTTTGACTAGGCTACCTTCATTCTCATCAAAAGTAGATAAAACCCGTAATGGTACCTGATTTTGCCATGCAAAGAGTACTGAAGGTAAATGTAGTACCTTAGCCCCTCCGCTTGCCATGGCAGCCATCGTAGGAAAATCGATAATGGAAAGTTTCTGAGCTTTTTTCACGATGCGTGGATCACAGGTATAGATACCATCAACATCGGTAAAAATTTGGCACTCATCAGCCTTCAGTGCTCCAGCGACAGTCACAGCACTGGTATCTGAACCTCCTCGGCCGAGTGTTGTAATATCCCCATTTTCATTCACACCTTGAAAACCAGCTAAAATTACAATTTGATTTTTTTTGAGTATTTCAAATATAACTTCGGTATCAATGTGTTTGATCGTAGCACCATTGTGCTGGTTATCTGTCACAATGTTAGCCTGTGCTCCGGTAAGTGAGCGTGAAGCATAACCTAATTTATTAAGCGTCATTGCTAAAAGTGCCATAGACACTTGCTCACCAGCAGAGAGCAAAACATCAAGTTCTCGAGCAGTTGGAACACTGTCTATTTGTTGAGCTAGATCCATTAACCGATTTGTTTCACCTGACATAGCAGAAACAACCACAACAACTTGATTACCATCATTTTTCGCCTTAATGATGTGTTCAGCTACCTGATAAATTCTATCAATAGAACCCACCGATGTTCCGCCAAACTTTTGCACGATAAGGGGCTTTTTCACCAGTCTTCACCTTCCCAAGACCAAAATCTCTTTCAAACCACTGCTATACAAAACTTTCAATTTTGTAAGTGGTATTTACGACAAAACCAAGCCAACTAAAAACAAAGCAAACAGCCTCATCATCAAGCAACTTGGTTACCATTAAAAATATACCCAACTAACCTAAAAGTACTTCGTTCAACAGGTCAGCCTTATGACAACGATTCATAGATATCGAAGTTCTGCATTAAAAATCGTTAACAAAATTTATGATCTAAGGAGCACCTGTCCTTTTTGAAATGTGCCAACGATTTAACCTATTGAAGTAAAAGGTATAACGCTCAATTCATGATATACATTGAGCGTAAATATAATTAGGTACTATAAACGCTCTTCAAGCCAAGGTTGAACGGATGAAATTGCTCTAGGCAGAGCGTCAACGTCCGTACCACCGGCTTGCGCCATATCTGGACGACCACCACCTTTACCGCCGACTTGCTCAGCCACCATTTTAACTAAATCACCCGCTTTCACTTTAGAAATAAGGTCTTTAGTTACACCAGCAATGAGACCAATCTTGTTATCATTTACGTTTGCAAGCAGGACAACACCGCTACCAACTTGGTTTTTAATGTCGTCAACCATAGTGCGTAGGTTTTTGCTATCCGCACCTTCTAGAGCCGCGACCAAAACTTTAGTACCATTGATATCCTTAACTTTGCCCATGATATTGGCACTTTCTGCCGCAGCCATTTTGTCTTTCAGCTTTTGGATTTCTTTCTCTAAAGATTTTGCTTTTTGCGCTGACTCAGCCAGTTTCTCTTCGTACTTAGCCGCTTGAGCTTCGATTGCGTCGAGTGCACCCTCGCCCGTTACCGCTTCGATACGACGGATACCTGCTGCGATACCACCTTCAGAAGTTATCTTGAATAGACCGATATCACCGGTATTTGAAGCATGGATACCACCACAAAGCTCTGTCGAGAAATCGCCCATAGACAGTACGCGCACTTCGTCATCGTACTTCTCACCGAACAGTGCCATTGCACCTTTCTGCTTCGCAGACTCAATGTCCATAACGTTAGTTTCAATAGTGTGGTTATGGCGAATTTGTGCATTCACTAAACGCTCAACGTCCTTCAGCTCTGCTGCGGTTACCGCTTCGAGATGGGAGAAGTCAAAACGAAGGTTGTCCGCTTTTACTAGAGAGCCCTTCTGCGTGACATGCTCACCAAGCACTTGACGCAGTGCAGCATGCAGCAAGTGTGTCGCTGAGTGGTTTAGAGAGATAGCTGCGCGACGCTCTGCATCAACAATCGTTGCTACTTCGTCATCTTTCGCTAGCACGCCTTCTGCCATTACACCGTGGTGCGCAATTGCGTTGCCTAGTTTCTGAGTGTCTTCAACACGGAATACACCAGACTCAGTGCGGATTTCACCAGCATCACCACATTGACCGCCTGACTCAGCGTAGAATGGTGTCTCTCCAAGTACGATGATTGCTTTGTCGCCTGCAGATAGCGAATCGACTTCGTTACCTTCAACAAACATCGCTGCTATAGAGCTAGAACCTTTAGTGCCTGTGTAACCACAGAATTCTGTTTGTGCATCAACTTTGATTGCAGCGTTATAGTCAGTACCGAAGTTACCGGCTTCACGTGCACGTTGACGCTGCTCTTCCATCGCTTTCTCGAAACCTTCTTCGTCGATAGCGAACTCACGTTCACGTGCAACGTCGTTCGTTAAGTCAGCTGGGAAACCGTAAGTATCGTAAAGTTTGAATACTGTTTCGCCATCGAGCACTTTGCCATCCGCTCCTTGAGCAGAAATGTTATCTAACGCTTCGTTTAGAATCGCCATACCACGCTCAAGTGTACGACCGAAGTTTTCTTCTTCGATACGCAATACTTTTTCAACCACAGCTTGTTGACGCTTCAGTTCTTCGCCAGCCGTACCCATGATGTCCGCTAGTACACCAACCAATTTGTGGAAGAATGCACCTTGTGCGCCTAGCTTGTTACCGTGACGAACGGCACGACGGATAATACGACGTAGAACATAACCACGACCTTCGTTTGAAGGCATAACACCATCAACAATCAAGAATGAACATGAACGGATGTGGTCGGCAATCACGCGTAGCGATTGGTTGGATAGGTCTTGGTAACCGATCACTTCTGCTGCAGCTTTGATAAGCGCTTGAAATACATCGATTTCGTAGTTTGAGTGCACGCCCTGCATGATGGCAGAGATACGCTCGATACCCATACCCGTATCTACCGATGGCTTAGGTAGCGGTTCCATTGTGCCGTCAGCGTGGCGGTTGAACTGCATGAATACGTTGTTCCAGATCTCGATGAAACGGTCACCATCTTCTTCAGGCGTACCAGGACGACCACCCCAGATATGTTCGCCGTGATCATAGAAGATCTCTGTACATGGGCCACAAGGACCAGTGTCACCCATCTGCCAGAAGTTATCTGACTCATATGGCTTACCGCCTTTCTTATCGCCAATACGCACGATACGATCGGCTGGAACGCCTACTTTTTTATTCCAGATATCAAATGCTTCATCGTCAGTTTCGTAAACGGTCACCAGTAGACGGTCTGCTGGCAGTTTAAGCGTTTCAGTTAAAAACTCCCAAGCAAAAGCGATGGCGTCTTCTTTGAAATAGTCACCAAAACTGAAGTTACCCAGCATTTCAAAGAAGGTATGATGGCGAGCAGTAAAACCGACGTTTTCCAAATCGTTATGTTTACCACCAGCACGTACACAGCGTTGAGCCGTAGTCGCTCGGGTGTAGGCTCGTTTTTCTAAGCCTAAGAAACAATCTTTAAATTGGTTCATGCCTGCGTTAGTAAATAACAGGGTTGGATCGTTATGTGGAACTAACGATGAACTTTCTACGATTTGGTGTCCTTTGCTTTCAAAGAACTTAAGGAACGCGTTACGAACCTCATCAGTGCTCATGTACATGCAGCTCTTCCTGAAATAGTCGAGTTAGAATTTTGCCGTATTGTAGATCAAGCAATCAGCTACGACTAGTTTTCTTATAGAAAAGAGGCTTTAGAAGAGAGAAATGACAGTAAAACTCATATCCGGTACTTATTTTAGTTATTCGCTCTCGTCGTTTAGCGCATAACTTATCTGCTCAAAACTGTACCCTCGATACTGTAAAAAACGAACTTGTTTAGCATACTCTTTTTGATCTTTGGCTTTGACCCCTTTAAATTTTTTCTCAGCAGTCGTTTTAGCTAACTCAAACCAATCTTGCGGCTCTTGTTGTAGAGCAAGATCAATAATGGCTTCAGGGATACGTTTTAAATTTAATTCTTGCTGAATGCGACGTTCACCATGACCTTTATAAACATGCTGACGAACCTGGCTTTTAGCGTAACGCAAATCATCCAGATAGTTGTGCTCCAAACAAAAATTAATCGCGGATTCTACATCAGCGATTTCATAACCTTTCTGCATCAATTTTTGATACAGCTCATATTGCCCATGATCACGGCGGCTTAATAAATGAATTGCGGCTTCTTTACTCGATAATGAAGGCGTTTGGCGCTTTTGATACATGGTTGTCCTAAAGTTACTGTTGATCAGGGTAATAGCTCATCATGCCGTGGCTATATTTATATCTATTTCTATGACTAATAGATAATATCGCTTGAATAAATTTACCTGATATAACAAAGCCCTGCGAAACAGGGCTTTGTTAAAACGTAATCAGTGAGAAGGTTAAAACTCTTCTTCTTGCTCTGGCATTTCACCCAGTTCAGCTTCTTCAGGCTTAGCTGGAGAAAGCAACATTTCACGCAATTTCGCATCGATTTCTTGCGCTGCAGCTGGATGTTCACGGAGATAGTTGCAGGCGTTCGCTTTACCTTGACCAATTTTATCGCCGTTGTAGCTGTACCATGCACCCGCTTTTTCAACCAATTTGTGTTTTACACCTAAATCAACCAATTCACCTTCACGGTTAAAACCTTGGCCATACATGATTTGAGTATTCGCTTCTCTAAATGGTGCAGCAATCTTGTTCTTCACAACTTTAATGCGAGTCTCGTTACCCACCACTTCATCACCTTCTTTGATCGCACCAGTACGACGAATATCAAGACGAACAGAAGCATAGAATTTCAGTGCGTTACCACCTGTTGTGGTTTCAGGGTTACCAAACATTACCCCAATCTTCATACGAATTTGGTTAATGAAGATACACATACAGTTAGACTGCTTTAAGTTACCTGTTAGCTTGCGCATTGCTTGTGAAAGCATACGAGCTTGAAGACCCATGTGGCTATCGCCCATTTCACCTTCAATTTCTGCTTTTGGAGTCAGTGCCGCGACAGAATCGACAACCATAACATCGATAGCACCAGAGCGTGCCAACGCATCACAGATTTCGAGTGCTTGCTCACCAGTGTCTGGCTGAGAAACTAATAGTGCATCGATATCAACACCCAGTTTCTTAGCGTATACTGGGTCTAGTGCGTGCTCTGCATCGATAAACGCACAAGTTTTACCTTCACGTTGTGCAGCAGCAATCAGCTCAAGAGTTAACGTTGTTTTACCTGAAGATTCTGGACCGTAAATTTCTACGATACGGCCCATCGGTAGACCACCAGCACCCAAAGCGATATCAAGAGAAAGAGAGCCAGTTGAAATCGTTTCCACGTCCATCGCACGGTTATCACCAAGACGCATAATAGAGCCTTTACCGAATTGCTTTTCAATTTGACCTAGCGCAGCGGCGAGCGCTTTCTGTTTGTTATCGTCCATTACTTTCTCCGATTGATTCATCTCTTTGGGCGACGAATAGTCATTTAGATTTTTTGAGTAGCAGAGCCACTCAACAATAATCATTATTATACTGTTGATTCATACAGTGTCCAGCACTGTATGAAAAAAAACTCGCTTAGGTTCTCATACCACCTGTATCTCTGACTCAATTTTTTCATTAGATACAATCACTTTCAGTAGAAAAACAAGAAGCAAAGATTTCTTTAGATTAACGAAGGTGCTCTAATAAGCGTACCAACACATGCTGAATTGCCAGTTGACGTACTTGCCTACGATCACCATCAAAGTGAAGCGTTTCTGTTTTTAGCCATCCCTCTCGGTCAGCAAAGGCGAAGCAGACCGTACCAACGGGTTTATCAACGCTCCCTCCACCAGGGCCAGCGATACCACTGATGGCAGCGCCGATATGTGCATCAGAGTGCCTCAATGCTCCCTCAACCATCGCTTTCACGACAGGTTCACTGACTGCTCCATGAGACTCAAGAACCACTGAGTTTACGTCAAGCATCTCCATTTTGGCTTGATTACTATAGGTAATAAAGGCCCGGTCAAACCATGCTGAGCTACCGGCAATATCGGTGATGGCGCTCGCAACGCCTCCCCCTGTACAAGACTCAGCCGTCGTCATACTCAAGCCTTTTTTACCTAAGGCTTCACCTAAAAGAGCACTTATTTGACCGATTGATTTTGAATTTACTTCCATCATGTCCAATACATCGCCATAAAAAAGCTGAGAATGTATACATTCTCAGCTTTTACTATTAGAACAACAAGGCTTAACTTTAAAGAGTTTGTGATAACGCTTCTTTCAACTCATGTTCTGCTTTTTGGATCACTTTTTGAGCCTGTTCTCTTTGCTCTCGACCTTCTTTGACACGAGATAACGTGCTGTTGAGCGTCTCTATCGTCAGTTTGTTGACCGTCTCTAAAGATTCTAAATCGAGAATACCACGCTGATAGTTTTCAGAGATTTGTGTTTCAAGCACTTTCAGTTTTTCTGCATTCTTCACATATTGCTGGTTGGTATAGTCTTTAACAGCGCGAGTGACTTTTAAGGCTTTCTCTTTTTCATAGTTTGAGATTGCAATTAAAAATTGACGTTTCCAAAGTGGAAAAGTGTTATGCACGATGTCTTGAATATCTTCCATCAACATTTTATTGCCTTCTTGAGAAAGGCGAATTTGTGGCGCAGATTGGATCGCAGCCATACGTGTCAACTCAAGGTTATGGACGCGTTTCTCTAAACGAGCCTGCGCTTGGATAGCATCGCGATGTTTCTGAGCAGCCAGTGGATCCTGAGACTGCTCTGCTTGTTCGAGCAAAGCAGGTAATACTTGCTGCTCTATTTGCTGCAACTTAAATTTACCTGCCGCAATGAAATCATCCAACCCATTCAAGAGTTGCAGGTTTTCTTCGTAAAGCGTGTCCAACCTTTGGATATCATGCGCTAATACCGCCTCTTGTGCTTCTAACTGACTGGTCAGTTTATCAAGGCTCTTCTTTACAGAATCAAAGCTTTCTGCAAATGTTTTGAATGAATCAAACAGTTCACCTATTAAAGGCAAACTGGCGAGGAAACTTTTATCTTTTAAGTAATTAAACTCTGAACGACTCATGGCCGTAACCATAGATTGTAAGATTTCTCCCGCTTCACCCGTTTCACGCACTCGAATCTGCTGCAGAACATTATCAGAAAATGCCGTAATATTTTGCAAAGCCTCCTTACCGAACGTGATGGTCGCAACACTATCAAATGGGTCAAAGCTTTGAGCTAACTCAATCACACGTGGAGAAAGTTCAGGTTCAACAAGTTCACTTGTTTGGGTCAAATCAGTCATGGGGATTATCTCTAAATTTTTGTGTCACTCGATTAATGGTTTGATTAAGGGCTGCCAATTGCTGCACTACTTGACCGGCTCTATCCTCTGAGTCTCCCATCAGTTGGTTACGCTGGTAACTTTCACGAATTTCATCCCAACGAGCCTGCTGCTCAGCGGTCATTTCGCCGCGAAGTTGTGCCAATTTGAGTAAGTTCTCTTCTGTACCATTGGTGAGTGTCTGTGCTTCACCTTGATAATGGTCCTGAAGTAAAGTTTGTAACTCTTCAGGCGTCATCACTGACGAAATTTTTTCGGTCAGTTTATTCATATTTCGATAAGAGCCTTGTAACTTAAACGGTGGCTCTACACGATACTGGTCGGCCGTAGCTGCAGAAGCAATATATTGTTGGTTTACCTTAAGCACGGTTTGCTGAACTGTAAGTAATTTCTGTAACGTTGAAACAATCTCAGCAGACTCTGTCGCAGAATAAGAATGAGACATATCGCTTAACGGTAATCCTTCACCATTTGCCATACGGACAAAACGATATAAATCATTAAGGTCACGGGTCGCTAAAGGCGCAAGCGCAGGGTGTGAAGTTAAAGCATTCTCTATAAAGCTCAACTCAAATGCCTCTTTTTGATCAGAGAGCATATCGCCTAGGTTATAAATATCAGCTCGGTTAGCTAACATATCTGGGATTCGGAACATATCACCAGATTCAGTATAAGGGTTCCCGGCCATTACGACGGCAAACTTTTTACCTCGCATATCATAGGTTTTGGTTTCCCCATTCCAGATACCTTCAATACGTCGAGTTCCATCACAAAGCGAAATAAACTTTTGCAAAAACTCTGGGTTAGTATGCTGAATATCATCCAAGTAGAGCAAAACATTGTTGCCCATTTCCAAAGCAAGGTTGATTTTCTCGACTTCTCGAGCCGCGTTTTGATCAGGCGCTTCCTTTGGATCCAAAGACGTCACATTATGGCCAAGGGAAGGGCCATTGATCTTCATGAAAACAAGACCGAGTTTATGTGCCACATATTCAATTAAAGTGGTTTTACCGTAACCAGGTGGGGAGATCAGTAATAGCATACCCATCAAGTCAGTTCGTTTACTTTCTCCAACCGTGCCCATTTGCTTTGCAAAGTTATCGCCAATCAAAGGTAAATAACTTTCGCTGATCAACTTATTTCGCACAAAAGAGGTCAGTGGTCGAGGCTTAAACTCATTCAATCTAAACGATGATTTGGCCTGTTGTAATAAAGATGCTCGCTGTTCAAGGTAAGCTTCAAATTGTGGAATCGTTTGACTGCGGTGATATTCACAGCGTTGCAAGAAATCATCTAAGACTAAGTTCAACGTTCCTTTTTCAAGCTTGGCGTGCTCACCTAATAAACCTTCAACTTGGCAGGTGAGTGAAAAGCCGACAGGGCTCAGTGATGCCTCTTGCTGTTCTTTCCATACTGCAATGGCCGCAGCTTCGATGACAAAGGCCTGACTTAACTGATTTTGTTCAACATAGGCTCTTAGCCATTGAGAATGATCGGCTAAACTCACTGCAGGAGATAGGGATTCACTTTTCCACCCCAAACTGCGCCTAAATTGAAGGTACTCTTCACACAACTCTAGGCCATCTCGACTCACTTCAATTTGGTTAGCTGTTTGGGCTAAAAGCTGAATCAAATAATCGCTGGCTTCAGATAGTGCACTCCCTTCGACCGCATGCAAAGATTGCTCTAATTGAGTTTGTAGTGCCTGATACGCTTCAGTGGATTTCAGGTGGTACTTGAGTAAATGGGCATTATGGGCTTTATTCTTCCAATGCTCTAATACATCGTTAGGTTGTACCATGAGCCACATCCATGCCGTCACTCGAGCTTGTTGACTAAAGCGAAGTAGACCCGCTTGCTCAAACACCGGAAGTAACTGGTTAAGGATTTTTTCTGCATCGTGATCATGGATGCCTTTCACATATCCCTCTTTGTATCTTGGTGCAGCAAAGCGCTGAACGAGGCTAAGTAGCTCGCCGTTTTTTCTAGCTTGTAATAAAGCCGGAATATCAACGCCATCGACCATATTCATTGCAGCATACAGCATTAAGTAGGCGAGATATTCAGCCCGATACAGGGTCTCCGTTTCCGAGGCAATATCGAGTTTGGAAATATTCTGTAAGGCCAAGAAAGATTCGTCATCAATCGGCTGATAAAAATCCGTGCCTGAAATATGAGTACTTAATACATTATTGTTTTCAACCAAAGTAATATCGAGAGCTTGCTGGTTAACGCTAAAACGATGTTTGCCTAAGCGAAGAATCGTACCTCCCTCTTCAAAAATATCTTGGTTATCGCGTAGAGAACGTAACGCTTGGTCTTGTACAGACTTTAATTTTGCATCGAGGCTATCTGCTTTAACACTATCACCTAGATCCCGAATAGAGTCAGATAGCTGACGCAGTTTCAGGACCATCGTATCCGTTGCAAAATAACTATTGAGCGCCGCGACATCGTCAAACCTTGCCACTCTCTTTTCGATGCTGCTGAACGTCACATTAGCCGCTTGCAATAGGTTTTGAATCCGTCGTTGCTGTGCACTCACCAATTGTTGTTTATGGTTCTCTAATGTCGACTGTATTTCATCTCGCTTGGTATAAATTTCGCCAAGAAATTCATCAAAGTCTGCGAAGCGTGACTCCAACTTTTCCAGTTGAGTAATCAGTTTTGCTAATTGATTGTCACATTCATCCGGCGTGGTTGCCTGCTCCATTGCACTGTTAACCGACTGTGCGAGCAATTTAAATTGCGCACTAAACTCAGCTTTGGCCTCATCGCTACGTAACCCACTATTTTTATTACGTAGTTTTGCCGCTACAGCATTCAGCATGGAAGAGACTTCCGTCGTCAAATCAAGGATTCTTGTCGATTGAGTGGGATCTTCAGTTTCAATATCTGTCACTTCTTCTGTGACTAATTGTAATTCCTCCCTCAGGGAATCAATCTGAACTTGCAACTCTTGAATGACCGATGTTTTATCAACGGTTTCTAACTGTTCTTCGACCGATTGGATCTGGTTTTTAAATGGCAGATAGGCTTTTTCATCTTGCAATAATTCAAGCAACTGCTGATTTAAATATTGCCGTTGTTGATCTAAGCGTTCACATAGCTCATCCACTCTTGGGATGTCCATATAATGCTGCTGACGCAAAGCCATGACCCTGCCAACTTGGGCCTTGACGTTCGCTAACAAAGTAAGCAATACGGCAGCTTGATCTTTAGCGGCAAGCTTAACTTGGCTAATCAAAGCCGCAACTTCACTGGATTCAGCGTCTAATGCTTGTTGTGCATGTAACTGCAACTGCTGTACTTTGGCAAATTCATCAATGATATGATCAGCCGTTCCCATGACTTGTTGAATTGCATCGCCGAGTCCTAGTGCATAATCATGAGCAAGCCAATGGTAATGATCCAGTGTACTTTGACACTGTTTAAGTAGTGCTTCATACGCCGCTTGTGTCACTTCTTCAGTCGAAGCAAAATGACAAATCGATAGAACAGAAGAAAGCGCGCGTACTAATTCCGCATTACCAAGGTTAAATAGTGGGCTAGAGGCATCATTGCTCGCATTATTACGACTGTAGAACTCTGTTGTAGAGAAAGGGGTTTCCCAAATACGTAACGGATGAACTGTTGACGCCTCTTCGTTTTCAGACGACTGAAACACTAACATGCGACCATCTGGATACAAGCTGTAGCCATGACTTTCCATCGGTGCAGAAAACGATTTTTCGATCATATTGTAGGTGTAGATAACGTAATACCCTTTCAATATATCAAAAAAGAAATACATGACGTCTTCACCATTTGGTGAAACGATTTTCTTAAAGAACCTTAAGTTAGCCCAAGGTAAATCAAACTCTTTTTTTTCACCATTGGCCAAAACGTAACCATGAGAGTAAAGAACACCATGGCCCTCTGGTAATGTTTTCGCGCTCGTTTCTAAAGCAGCAATCCGAGCTACCGATTGATTCAAAGGGTTATACAAAAAGTAGCGCGCGTTTTTTTCTCGATTTGGAGTAATACGTAATGCAATTAATTCACCAATAAATGCATACGAGATCTTTGCATCGGCAACACTTTGGTGAGGATCTTCCACTTCTTCTCGATAGACGCCTTTACCATCTTCAGTATTGTCTTCAACTTTAATGGTTAAGTCACCACTAATACATTCAACAAATAACTTATCTTGGATTGACACATGAGGGTGTTTACCCAGCACATGATCTTCTCGAGTTGTCTCCGTCCATTCAAAATCATGCTGATTAGCAGATGTAAGAGACTGATGACCTAATGAATCAAGATACTCGATCGAATTTTTGTTAATCTGAAAACGAAATACCTTACGATCTTCCGCTCGCATACCAATTTGGAATGCAATATAGAGCGTGTTTTCCTTACGCGAAATTTGTGACAATCTCGCATCATGGTAGTAAGTAAAGAGTTCCGTGAATTCATGTAAGAACCGGTCATCAGAAAGGAAGCTGTTGTCTAAACCGAGTGGCTCAACACGAAACGAACCATCGTTTTCATGCAATTGATAAAGGCCGAAAACATCTTCCAATGACGGCTGTGCTTTCATCCCCACACGCACTTCATAGCCAAACAACAATTGTTGATTCACTTGCGCCATATCGACAGGAATGCAGCGAGATTCGGTTTGAACATTGGTCTTACCGATTAGAGAAAGTTCCTGTCCTCCAAAAACAGATTGACGTTGCTGATTGAATTGCTGTGAGAGGGTTTTAAGAGTATTGCCTTGCTGTGAGAGTCGGGATTTAAGAACTTCGTATGCACCGCTCTCGGTGACAGCTTGCTGAGTATTTTCTAACATGCTTATACCTTTAAAACCCGCACTAACAGGCTGTCAGTGCGGGTGTTTGACTCGAGATTGGAGAGAATTAAGATTCAGTCGATGACACGTTGCCAACTGACTGTTGAATTTTCTTTAGAAGCTCTGCCGCTCCGCCTTGTGAGTTCAGTAAGCCAGCCAAAGCAACATTACTTAAATCACTGCTCTTTAATTCAGTGTTTTCAAGAATGTCTTTGATGTCTTGAGGTAGGCTACGACTACCATCAACGTACTCTGAAACCAGTGGGTTGAGCACTTTAGACTCTTCAAACTTCACGTCCATTGTCGCTGAGTCAAGAACTGTGCGACGAATTTGTTCCATGCCGTCACCACCAAAGAGTTTAATATCAGCCGCTGCGAGTGCTTGTGCCAACGCTTTCGCACTTTCTGCTGCCACTGCTTTTTGTGCATCAATACGTGCCAAATCAAGCTCTTTTTCTTGTTGCAGTTGCATAACCCACTTGTCATGTTCACGGGTTTGATCGTCATATTGCTGAGCCGCTTCAAAACGGGCAGTCTGAGCTTCTGCTTCAGCCAATCCTTTAGCACGTAATGCTTGAGCTTCAGCTTCACCCGCGCTTTGTAACGTATAAGCTTCGGCTTCACCCGTTTCTCTGATAGCAAGTGCTCGCTCACGGTCCACTTCAACTTGAGCAAGACCAGTAGCACTAATATGCTCTTTTTCAGCTTGAGCCATACGCTCTTTTGCTGCCGCTTCACGCTCTTTCAACAGGTATTGTGCTTCAGCTTCTTTAGAAGAGGCTTCAAGTTCCGCTTCAGCATAACGTTGACGAGCCACTTTATCTGCATCCGCTTTCTTGGTCACAACAATATGCGCTGCTTCCGCTTCTCGAGTTTTCACAGCTAATTCATTTTCAGCATCGCGTGTTTTCACTTTAAGCTCAGCATCTTTTTCAATCAGTAAGCGTTCAGCCTGTTCTTTTGCCGCCTCTTTTTCTGCCCTTGCTGCAACCAGTAATTCCAGTTGCTTCGCTTCAGCTACGGCTTCTGCTTCAACCATAGAAACGCGTTTTTTACGGTTAACCTGTTCGTTAACACGTAAGTTTTCTGTCTCTTCTTCTTCACGAGCAATCTTACGTTCAATTTCCACACGTTGGGAACGAGTTTCAGCGACAGATTTTAGCGCTTCTTCAACAACGGTTTCTTTTTCCATTTCGCGTTGCGCAACTTCTGAAGAGGTACGAACCTTCTCTGTTTCAACAGCTCGGCTTAACTCTTCACCTTGTATCGCGACTTGACGCTGATTAGCAATACGCGTCATTTCTATTTCCATTTCAACACTTTCACGTTTTTTCGCGACTTCTTCTTCAGTGTCTAATTTAGCAATGGATGCAATTCGCTCGTATTCTTGGCGTTTTTCTTCAGACAGTGCATGCTCCTGAGCTTCGATAATGTCGACTTCTCTCTTGGTACGAGCAATGCTCTCTTTTTCTTGTTTTACCAGTTGTAGACGGTTAGCTTCTGCTTCAACATCTTTCTTCTTAATCGTAGTGCGTTCATCTTGGCGAATCGCATTGGTTTCCGTATTTTTTTGTGCTGTGATTAATGAGATCTTACGGATACCCTCAACATCCAGAATATTATCTGGGTTATGTGCTTCTAGTGAGGTTTGGTCGATTTTATCAATCACCACATCATAGATTTTAAAACCGTCCATTTCACTGCCAATAACTTGCACAACTGCATCACGAAATGCTCGACGGTTGGTCAACAGCTCTTCAAAGTCAAACTGTTTCACCGCCGTTTTCAACGCTTCAGAAAATTTTGGTTGGAAATGTTCTTTTAAACGTTCAATATTAGAAGCATCAAAAGCCGTAAACAGTTTTGCTACACGAACAATATCATCTTCTTCATGATTAACACCGATATAAAAATCTACTTTTAAATCTGCACGAATGTTATCTCGGCAGTGAAGACCTTCATATTCTTCACCTTCTTGATCTTTGCTTCCACTACGAACGACTGAAATTTTCTTACGTGTAATATCCATATATTCATAGCGATTGACAATTGGCCAAACAAAAGTACCTGTCAATGATGCACGTGTGCGATCCACTCCATTCACAATAAGAGCTTCACCTTCTACTCTCACTTTTTTATAGCGACTGGTCAAAAACACAAGAACCAACAAAAATAAACCGATTCCAGCGAGAATGAATATCAGACTGGGAGAGAAAACCATAACCAACTCCTTAAAATGCTTCATTTATTTTATATTTTTGCAACAAGGTAATGCTGCGAGTCATTAATTTGAGAAACGATAACGACTTCGTCTCCATAGTGTATTTCTTGCTTTCCTTCAGAGAACACATCCAAAAGCACTTCATTGCCATTGTGAATGACAGTGACTTCGCCGCCCATTTCTGCATTGACAGTACTACTGAGAACTTTTCCCCTTAAGCCAACATAATCAATCGTTGCAAAAGAGTTCTCTTTATTGAAAAAAGGCGCCAAAGGCTTAAGCAAAAATGCTGAGACTAAGAGCGCTAAGTAAGCAATAATAGGTAACGAAACCACTCCCGCAACAAGAGAGATTGTCGATATAAAATTGCTTAGTAAGTAAGTATCCAAATAATATTCGAATATAGTAGCCCAAAAGAAAGTAACACACAAAGCTATAGGAAGAGGCACTTTTGTTAATATAGGTGGCAAAATGAATACGCCACCATTCATATTATCTAGATCTATGACGTCTAATTCACCTAATACACCGTCAAATATATCAAATAGCATGTCAATTAGCATAATAATAAAAAAGATTACAAATGGAATAAAAAATACATTTGTAGGAAATGATATTAAAACGGAAAGAAAATCACTTAAGTCCATATTTCAGCCCAACTAAAAGTCGTATTATAAGAATAATAATAAATTATAAAACCACACCTATATTAGCTTTATTTGATTGTTATTTTACAGATGTGAACCCAAAAAAAGCACTCTATATAGAATCATCACTATGATAAAAGAATTGCCTTTAATTAAGATACAAAATTAATAGCATAAAATAAATTTAAACCTCATATAAACACAAATAAACTTAACAATAGACCTCGCATTGTAAAGATTTTTTCATCCAGTCTTTTCCGAGTTGAGAACAGTTGGGCCTGAAGCAAAAACTATCATTGCTTTCTGGTGTCCCGATTAATATCATTTACTCTAACTTTGCCCCGCAGTAAAACGCCTTAAGCTAAAAATAACTAACAAGGATAACTTCGTGACCTCCACTACCTTGACGCAAAAACATACTCCAATGATGCAGCAATATCTCAAGCTTAAGGCTGAGAACCCCGATATTTTGCTGTTCTATCGGATGGGAGATTTTTACGAGCTGTTTTACGATGATGCCAAGCGAGCTTCACAACTGCTGGAGATATCGTTAACTAAACGAGGAGCGTCAGCAGGTGAACCAATTCCAATGGCAGGCGTTCCATTTCATGCAGTAGAAGGTTACCTAGCAAAACTGGTTCAGTTGGGAGAGTCTGTCGCTTTATGTGAACAAATTGGTGATCCAGCCACCAGCAAAGGCCCCGTTGAACGAAAGGTCGTCCGGATTATCACGCCAGGTACAGTAACCGACGAAGCATTACTCTCTGAGCGCATTGATAATTTAATTGCTGCCATCTTTCATCAAGATGGTAAGTTTGGTTACGCGACCTTAGACATCACTTCTGGACGCTTCCAACTGACCGAACCACAAACCAGTGAAGCGATGGCGGCAGAGCTGCAACGTACTGCACCGCGAGAGTTACTATTCCCTGAGAACTTTGAACCCGTAGATTTGATGTCTAGTCGTAACGGTAATCGTCGTCGCCCGGTATGGGAATTCGAGCTGGATACCGCTAAGCAACAATTGAATCAGCAGTTTGGTACTCGTGACTTGGTTGGCTTTGGCGTCGAACACGCTTCTTTAGGATTATGTGCCGCAGGGTGTTTGATTCAATATGTCAAAGATACACAACGTACCGCACTCCCTCATATTCGTTCTCTGACGTTCGATCGCCAAGATCACTCGGTGATTCTCGATGCTGCAACGCGTCGTAATTTAGAAATTACCCAAAACCTTTCAGGCGGCACAGACAATACTTTATCCGATGTTTTAGATCATTGTGCCACGCCAATGGGCAGTCGTATGCTGAAACGTTGGTTGCATCAGCCTATGCGCTGTATTGAAACTTTAAACAACCGTTTAGATGCAATCAGTGAAGTAAAAGAACAAAACCTATTTATCGATCTTCAACCCGTTTTCAAACAAATCGGCGATATTGAACGTATTTTGGCACGACTCGCGCTTCGCTCTGCTCGACCTCGTGATATGGCACGTCTTCGTCATGCAATGCAACAATTACCTGAGTTAGCCTCGGTGGCCATGACTTTAAACCATCCATATCTTGTCAAGCTTGCACAATATGCATCCCCAATGGATGAGTTATGTGGCTTATTAGAACGGGCAATTAAAGATAACCCACCCGTTGTTATTCGTGATGGAGGGGTGATTGCAGAAGGTTATGATGCCGAACTCGATGAGTGGCGTAAGCTGGCTGATGGCGCCACTGAATATCTTGATAAGTTAGAAGCGGATGAACGTAATCGTCATGGTATCGATACACTAAAAGTGGGTTATAACAATGTTCACGGTTTTTATATTCAGGTTAGCCGTGGTCAAAGCCACCTTGTGCCTCCACATTATATCCGTCGTCAAACTCTCAAAAATGCAGAACGCTATATTATCCCTGAATTAAAAGAGCATGAAGATAAAGTACTCAACTCAAAATCAAAAGCGCTCGCTCTAGAGAAAAAGCTATGGGAAGGATTGTTTGATCTGTTATTGCCACACCTTGAACAGCTGCAGAACCTTGCTTCTGCGATTTCACAAATGGATGTGTTACAAAACCTCGCAGAACGTGCCGACACCCTCGATTATTGTCGCCCTGTTCTAGATCAGCAGGCCGAAATAAAAATTCAAGCAGGTCGCCACCCTGTCGTTGAACAAGTGACCAGTGACCCGTTTATAGCGAACCCAATCGAGCTAGGTGCCACACGAAAAATGCTCATTATTACTGGTCCAAACATGGGTGGTAAGTCAACTTACATGCGTCAAACTGCCTTAATCGCACTGATGGCACACATCGGCTCATACGTTCCTGCCGAGGCTGCTCATATTGGCTCACTTGATCGTATCTTTACTCGTATCGGTGCTTCTGACGATCTGGCATCAGGACGTTCTACCTTTATGGTTGAAATGACAGAAACAGCCAATATTCTGCATAACGCAACGAAAAATAGCTTAGTTTTGATGGATGAGATCGGCAGAGGAACCAGCACGTATGATGGCTTGTCTCTTGCTTGGGCTAGCGCAGAGTGGCTTGCAACAAAAATTGGAGCGATGACGCTTTTTGCAACGCATTACTTTGAATTAACTGAGCTGCCGAATCAATTGCCGAACCTAGCCAATGTTCATTTAGATGCGGTCGAACATGGCGACAGTATCGCCTTCATGCATGCTGTCCAAGAGGGAGCGGCCAGTAAATCCTATGGTTTAGCCGTAGCAGGCCTAGCTGGAGTGCCTAAAGCTGTCATAAAAAATGCTCGTAACAAACTTTCTCAGTTAGAACAGCTTGGACAGGGGCAAGACTCTATTAAAGCGAACCGTGTTGATGTTGCGAATCAACTAAGTCTGATTCCTGAACCGAGTGAGGTAGAACAAGCGCTATCTAACCTGGTTCCAGATGAGTTAACTCCACGTCAAGCGTTAGAGGAACTTTATCGCTTAAAGAGTATGCTCTAGCAAGCATCTAAAATAACAAAGGCTATGGTTAAACCCATAGCCTTTATACTTTTTGCGGTCAGAAGTAAGGTAGTGATTAAATAGTTTTAAGCAACAAGCTATATGGCCAATGATTTACTATTTAAGCACTGATTAAATAAAGTTAATCTTCTTCTACGTTAAACAGGTTTTCCATGTTCAAACCTTGCTTAATTAAGATTTCTCTAAGGCGGCGTAACCCTTCCACCTGAATTTGACGCACTCGCTCACGTGTTAACCCAATTTCTCGGCCCACTTCTTCAAGTGTTGATGGTTCATAACCTAGCAAACCAAAACGACGCGCAAGGACCTCTTTTTGCTTTGGATTCAGCTCTTCTAACCAATGGATCAATGAAGATTTAATGTCGTCATCTTGAGTGGATACTTCAGGGTCAGAGTGGTTAGTGTCCGGTATGATATCAAGTAATGCTTTTTCACCATCACCACCAATCGGTGTATCAACGGAGCTAATACGCTCATTGAGACGTAGCATTTTGCTCACATCTTCAACAGGAATATCGAGCTGTGATGCAATTTCTTCTGCTGTCGGTTCATGGTCAAGTTTCTGAGAAAGTTCACGTGCAGTACGAAGATAAATATTAAGCTCTTTAACCACATGAATAGGTAAACGAATGGTTCGTGTTTGGTTCATCAGCGCTCGCTCAATGGTTTGACGAATCCACCAAGTAGCATAAGTTGAAAAGCGGAAACCTCTTTCTGGATCGAACTTCTCTACCGCACGAATCAAGCCTAAATTCCCTTCTTCAATAAGATCAAGAAGGGCCAAACCACGATTACTGTATCGACGAGAGATTTTAACTACTAAGCGAAGGTTACTCTCAATCATGCGCTTACGAGCCGCTTCATCTCCACGGAGAGCACGACGCGCATAAAGGACTTCCTCGTCTGCGGTAAGTAAAGGAGAGAAACCAATTTCGCCTAGATACAGTTGCGTTGCATCTAAGCTTTTCGAACTAGCATCGAATTCCTCTCGAGCTTCCGACTTGGTTTCTGAAGATGTTTTATCGACTTCGATTTCAAGACCATTATTTTGGTCTTTATCGTAGTCAAGTTCATCCATTTTGGTGACAGTGTTGCTGATACTCATAACGCCTCCCCCTGGCGAGTTAGCAAGACATGACAACTCTATATGTCGCTAAATATGTCGCAAATATTATTTAATTTAAGGCAAATAACGCTTTGGATTCACGGATTTCCCTTGATAGCGAATTTCAAAATGTAACTTAACGGATTTTGTGCCAGAACTGCCCATGGTGGCTATTTTTTGTCCGCCTTTCACATTTTGCCCTTCCGACACCAGCAGTTTATCGTTATGTGCATATGCGCTTAAATAATTATCGTTATGTTTCACTATGATAAGGTTACCATAACCTCGTAACGCATTGCCTGAATAAACAACGGTGCCAGCTGCGGTAGATACTATTGGCTGACCACGCTTTCCTGCGATGTCTAAGCCTTTATTTCCCTGTTCACCCGCAGAAAAATTCCTTATTACTCTCCCTTTTGTTGGCCACAACCACTTAGAGACTTTATTATTCTGCTTAGTTGCTGTGGACGGTTTCGGTTTAACGTTCTGATTACCTTTTGTTCCAACATACTCCTTTGATTTAGATTGTTCAACCTTCTTCGAAGGCTCTTTTTTAATCGCGTGAGGTTTGGTTGTCGTTTCTTTTAGTTTAGAAGGCTTAACTGTTTTGGTCGAAGGGAGAGGTATAACCTCTTTAGTTATTGGAGGGACAGGTGGAGCCTCTGCTGCTAAAACAACAGGTTCCGCTTTTCGCCCATATTTAGGTGCAACATATTTTGGTGCCCAAAGTTTGATCTTTTGACCAGGAAAAATCGTATAAGGCACGGGCAAATTATTGTAACGAATAAGGTCATTTACATCTCTATCTGTGACGTACGCTATAAAGTAAAGTGTGTCACCTTTTCTAACTCTATAATAGCTACCTTTATAGCTCCCTCTTTCAACTAAGGAATAATCCTTGTCCAAACTAGAAACAGGGGCAGGTGTGCGTGCGGCACATCCAACCAACCCTATAGATAATAAGCAGATAATGCATAAACGCTGTAATAACCTAATCACCAATCTTATTACCTTTAAGCTAAATTACCTGCCACTAATGGAACAAAGCGAACCGTCTCGACAGTGCTAGAGATGTATCCTTCGTCATTTCGCTCTATTTTTAGAAGCTGTTGCAGTTGTTCTCCAACCGGTATGACCATTTTACCTCCGACCTTGAGTTGTTCTAAAAGTGCTTGTGGAACCGTTTCTGCAGCTGCTGTAACTAGAATTGCATCAAATGGTCCTTTTGCTTTCCACCCAAGCCAACCATCTGCATGTTTTGTAGATACATTATAAAGGTCGAGCTGCTTGAGGCGACGTTTTGCTTCCCACTGAAGAGATTTTATCCGCTCAACGGAATAAACGTGAGCTACCATTTGAGCAAGCACGGCTGTTTGGTAACCTGACCCAGTACCAATTTCTAAGACCTGTGATTCAGCATTCAGTTCCAATAAAGCCGTCATCTTTGCCACAATATAAGGCTGAGAAATCGTCTGCCCATGCCCTATCGGTAATGCATTATTATCATAGGCTTGGTGTACCATCGCTTGTGATACAAAATGTTCGCGCGGTAAATGATAAATCGCATCTAGCACGAGCCGATCCTTGATGCCATTAGCAATAAGAAATTCGATCAGCCTGTCTGCATGGGGGTTACTCATTACTTCTCTTCCTTTAACCAACCATCCATTACACTAAGTGACTCATGAGCAGTGAGATCCACCTGCAGGGGTGTCATCGAAATTCGGCCATTTTCGATCGCATAAAAATCCGTTCCAGTACCTGCATCCTGTTCCTTGCCCGGAGGACCAAGCCAATAAATATCATGCCCTCGTGGATCCTTCTGCCTAATCATGTTTTCAGCATGGTGACGAGCACCTAAACGAGTGATTTCAATTTGACCTAATTGATCAAATGGGCAATCTGGCACATTTACATTTAATAAACGATTGGTTGGTATAGGATTAAGTAAGTGCTGTTCTACAAGTTGACGAGCGACTTTCGCCGCAGAATCAAAGTGTTGATTACCAACGAGGGAAAACGCGATGGACTGCACCCCCAAAAAGTGCCCTTCCATTGCAGCAGCAACCGTACCAGAATATAAGACATCATCCCCAAGATTAGCACCGTGGTTGATGCCGGATAAAACAAGGTCGGGCAAAGCATCTTTCATGAGTTCATTTAGGGCAAAATGAACACAATCCGTTGGAGTGCCTTGCACTGAAAATGTATTTGGTACGATCTCGTTCACCCTAAGCGGTTGCTCTAACGTCAAGGAATTTGAAGCACCAGAGCGATTTCTGTCTGGTGCAACAATGATGATTTCAGCAATGCTTCTCAGCTCTTCAGCAAGCGCGTGAATTCCCTGCGCATGAACACCGTCATCATTACTGAGCAGTATTCTTAATGGCTTCGCGTTTTGTGAATCCATTTCCATTAATATTCTCTTTTTACCTTTTCTTCTATGACCAACTCACGAACAATTGAAGTCGCAAATGACCCCGCATCCAGTGAGAACGTTAGCGTAATATTTTGGCCATCGATAGACCAAGATAAATTTTTGGGTTTCAACGCAATGTCACGACGATCATGCCGCATGCGGTTACCACGAATAAGCGCCATCAAATCAGGTTCATCATCTAAAAATGGCTGCTCTAAATGAAGTGCATTCGCTTGAGTGGGCAATGCATTATCACCGGCAAGCGCTGCTGTAATGGCCACTTCGCCTTGAGCAAATTGCGCTTGCAGTTGTGCAATATTGCTTATATCAACTGACTCAAGATCGGTACTTTTCTTGGCAATATCACCCTCGATAAACTTATCAAAGATACCTTGCTCTAAACGAGCTGACACAATACGGTTAAAGATCCACGAGCGAGCTGCTGATAAATACATGCTACGCTTATTTTGATTACGAGTACGAACATTTTCACGTCCCCATCGACGCGCTTCTTCAAGATTGTTGCCATCGTTGCCAAAGCGCTGGCTGCCATAGTAATTTGGCACACCAAGATGTTTCACTTGCTGAAGACGTTGCTCAACATCCTCTAAGTCAGTCACTTCGGACAAAGTAACGACGAATTCGTTCCCAACTAAGTCGCCTGGGCGCAGCTTTTTATTATGACGAGCCGTTGCTAGAATTTCGATGCTTGGGTATTGAGCCAAAAATGCTGAAAAGTCAGGGGTTTCACCTTTTGGTAAGTGAACACTTAACCATTGTTCAGTCACGGCATGACGATCTTTAAGGCCTGCCCAGCTCACGTCTTTCGACTTAACGCCACAAGCTTTTGCTAATTCGTTAGCAACAAAGCTGGTGTTCTCGCCCGTCTTACGGATTCGAACCATTAAATGCTCACCTTCACCTGTAAAGGCAAATCCTAAATCTTCGCGTACCTGAAAATGCTCGGGTTGCGCTTTGATTTTTGCAGAGGCGACTGGCTTACCTGTCAAGTAAGCCAATGAGGATAAAATATCTGACATGTCTATTTTCCGCTGCTGCCGCTTAGGGAAGCACATTACTTGTTATTGTTTGAACAGAAGAACAACGGCTTCCGTTGCAATGCCTTCTTTGCGTCCTGTAAAGCCAAGACGTTCTGTCGTCGTTGCTTTTACATTAATGTTGCAGATGTCGGTTGCTAAATCTTCAGCAATTGCCGCACACATCGCATCAATATAGGGGGCCATCTTTGGTGCCTGTGCAATGATAGTAATATCGGCATTACCTAGGCGATAACCCTCTTCTTGTACTCGGCGATAAACATCTTTGAGTAACTCGCGGCTGTCTGCCCCTTTCCATTTTTCATCCGTATCAGGAAAGTGCTTACCAATATCGCCTGCAGCAATCGCACCGAGTAACGCATCAGCAAGGGCATGCAGCGCCACATCGCCGTCAGAATGCGCAATCAAACCTTGCTGGTAAGGGATCGCAACTCCACCAATGATAACTGGGCCTTCACCACCAAATTTATGCACATCAAAGCCATGACCAATTCGAATCATTTTGTATCCTTATTTACTCACTGCACTCAAGACTAAGATAAAATTCAGCTAAAAGCAGATCTTCAGGTTGAGTAATTTTTATATTACTGGCACTGCCTTGAACTAACGCCACTTGTTTTCCTGCATATTCCAATGCTGATGCTTCATCGGTGATGGCAACATTGTGGTTCAAGGCATCATTTAATGCTTCTGTTAGGCTCTGAGTTTTAAACATTTGCGGCGTTAAAGCGTGCCATAAAAACTGTCTATCCACGGTATGATCGATCTGTTGCTGTGAATTAGAACGTTTCATCGTATCCCGCACAGGCGAAGCGAGTAGCCCTCCCCACTGCTGTGAAAGGCATGAGTCGATTAAGCGATCAAGATCTGCGGCAAGTAGACAAGGGCGTGCAGCATCATGGACAAGAGCCCATTCACTATCAAAGTGCCGATTTATATATTTTAGCCCTGATAAGACGGAGTCTGCTCTTTCTTTGCCACCAGCGACACGAATAACATCAGGGTGCTGAGCAATAGCCAGTTCAGAAAAATAGGGGTCTCCTTCCGTTACTGCAATAACAACCTTAGAGATTCTGGGATATCTAAGCAACTTCTCTACCGTATGTTCAAGAATCGTTTTGCCACCAATCGATAAATATTGCTTAGGTCGGTCTGCCTTCATACGACTGCCAACTCCAGCAGCTGGAACAATAGCAATAAACGACTCGTTAGGCTTTAACATTTAATGTGACTCCTCTCCAACGATTCGGTAAAACGTTTCTTCATCTTTGACTAATCCAAGTTCGTGACGCGCACGCTCTTCAATAGCATCCAGACCTTGACGTAAATCATCGATTTCCGCAAACATTTCATTGTTGCGAGATTGCAATTTGCTATTTACTTGTTGCTGAACTTCAATTTCATCTTTTACTGCATAGTAGTCAGACACACCATTTTTACCAAACCATAAGGTGTATTGAAGCCAAGCAAACAGTAGTAAGAGGGCTAAGACAAAAATTCGCATATCATTGCTAACATTCTGTACCAAGAAGGGGGATAGATAAGTTGACATATATAGCATAAATGCACGTTTGCCTCTAGGGGGAAACGAGGTCTGCAGAACTTAATTTGATAAAAAATCAAAAAATTCAACAACAAAGGTAAAATGAATGCAAACTTTAACTTATCCTTTATAAATTAAAGCGCCTCGCAAGTGCGAGGCGCTTCTTTAAAACTTTAAGTTAAGCCGTTAATTCAATGGAGAATTAAGCTTGACCTTTCACTTCTTTAAGACCGTTGAAAGGAGCGCGCTCACCTAAAGCTTCCTCGATACGAATTAATTGGTTGTACTTAGCAACACGGTCAGAACGGCTCATAGAACCAGTCTTGATTTGACCTGCAGCCGTACCTACCGCTAGATCAGCGATAGTTGCATCTTCAGTTTCGCCAGAACGGTGAGAGATTACTGCTGTGTAACCTGCATCTTTAGCCATCTTGATTGCAGCTAGAGTCTCAGTTAGAGAGCCAATTTGGTTGAACTTGATAAGGATAGAGTTAGCTACGCCTTTCTCAATACCTTCAGCAAGGATCTTAGTGTTAGTAACGAATAGATCATCACCTACTAGTTGAAGCTTGTCACCTAGTAGCTCAGTTTGGTGCTTAAAGCCAGCCCAATCAGACTCGTCTAGACCGTCTTCGATAGAAACGATTGGGAATTGGTTAGCTAGCTCAGCTAAGTAGTGGTTGAACTCTTCAGAAGTGAACGTTTTACCTTCGCCTTTCATGTTGTAGATGCCAGCTTCTTTGTCGAAGAACTCAGATGCTGCACAGTCCATAGCTAGAGTAACATCTTTACCTAGTTCGTAACCAGCAGCTGCAACCGCTTCTGCGATAACTTCTAGAGCTTCAGCGTTAGACTTAAGGTTTGGAGCGAAACCACCTTCGTCACCAACTGCCGTGCTGTAGCCTTTAGACTTCAGAACTTTAGCTAGGTTGTGGAATACTTCTGCACCGATACGTAGACCTTCTTTAAGAGTCTTAGCGCCAACTGGTTGGATCATGAACTCTTGGATGTCAACGTTGTTGTCTGCGTGCTCACCACCATTGATAATGTTCATCATTGGTAGAGGCATAGAGAACTGTCCAGCTGTACCGTTTAGCTCAGCGATGTGCTCGTATAGAGGCATTCCTTTCACTGCCGCTGCTGCTTTAGCATTCGCTAAAGAAACCGCTAGGATAGCATTCGCACCGAAGTTTGACTTGTTTTCAGTGCCATCTAGGTCGATCATCACTGCATCGATAGCT
Organism: Vibrio sagamiensis NBRC 104589; assembly: GCF_007990935.1. Classification (GTDB taxonomy): domain Bacteria; phylum Pseudomonadota; class Gammaproteobacteria; order Enterobacterales; family Vibrionaceae; genus Vibrio; species Vibrio sagamiensis. The sequence goes on along the minus strand of NZ_BJXJ01000025.1, from coordinate 38,978 downwards.
GCTTGGTTCTTTGCATCTTTACCGATTAGAGCTTCAGCAATTGCACCGTTTACAGCTTCAACAGCTTTAAGAACACCTTTACCTAGGAAACGTGCTTTGTCACCGTCACGTAGCTCAAGAGCTTCGCGAGAACCAGTAGATGCGCCAGATGGAGCCGCTGCCATACCTACGAAACCGCCTTCTAGGTGTACTTCAGCTTCTACAGTTGGGTTACCACGTGAATCGATGATTTCACGACCTAGAACTTTAACGATCTTAGACATTGATGTTTCCTCTCGTTCAAATATAAATGTCAATTTGAAAGGGCAGTAGCACAGACTTAATCTACCGCCCGTATCCTTTTACTTCTCAAATTCGCCGCGAGCATTTTGACCCGCAGCTTTAACGAAACCTGCAAATAATGGGTGACCATCACGAGGAGTCGAGGTAAATTCTGGGTGGAATTGAGCTGCAATGAACCATGGATGCGCTGGGTTTTCAATCATTTCCACAAGCTTCTTATCAGAAGACAGACCTGATACTTTCAGACCTGCTTTTTCAATTTGCGGGCGAAGCACGTTGTTCACTTCGTAACGATGACGGTGACGTTCGTGGATTGTCGCACTGCCGTAAAGCTCACGGGCTTTGGTGTCTTTCTCTAAGTGACATAGCTGAGAACCAAGACGCATTGTCCCGCCAAGATCAGACGTTTCAGTACGCTCTTCAACTTTACCTTCACCGTCTACCCATTCGGTAATCAAACCAACAACAGGGTACTTCGTCTCTTTGTTAAATTCGGTTGAATGTGCGCCTTCCATACCCGCTACGTTACGCGCGTACTCAATGAGAGCGACTTGCATACCTAAACAGATACCTAGGTAAGGAACTTTGTTTTCACGAGCGAACTGTGCCGCGCGAATTTTACCTTCAATGCCACGGTCACCGAAGCCGCCAGGTACTAGGATTGCATCTAGGCCTTCAAGAACTTCTACGCCTTTCGTTTCAATATCTTGAGAATCAACGTATTTAATTGTGACATTCAAGCGGTTCTTTAAACCTGCATGTTTGAGGGCTTCATTAACTGATTTATAAGCGTCAGGTAATTCAATGTATTTACCAACCATGCCAATCGTTACGTCACCTGTTGGATTCGCTTCTTCGTAGATGACTTGCTCCCACTCAGAAAGATCAGCTTCTTGAGCACTGATACCAAAACGGGAACATACTAGGTCATCTAGACCTTGTGCTTTAATCAATTGAGGGATTTTGTAGATTGAATCTACGTCCTTCATTGAAATAACGGCTTTCTCTTGAACGTTACAGAAAAGGGCAATCTTCTTACGCTCATTCGCAGGAATCATACGATCAGAGCGGCAAACAAGAATGTCTGGCTGAATACCGATAGACAGTAGCTCTTTTACAGAGTGCTGAGTTGGCTTAGTTTTCACTTCACCTGCGGCCGCTAGGTAAGGAACTAGCGTTAGGTGCATAAACATTGCACGTTCACGGCCTAGCTCAACCGCTAGCTGACGGATAGCTTCCATAAACGGTAGAGATTCAATATCACCAACAGTGCCACCCACTTCAACGATAGCGATATCGTGGCCTTCCGAGCCTGCGATCACACGATCTTTGATGGCATTAGTGATGTGAGGGATTACTTGAATCGTTGCACCTAGGTAGTCACCACGACGTTCTTTGCGTAGAACATCAGCGTAAACACGACCAGCAGTGAAATTGTTGCGCTTTGTCATCTTGGTACGGATGAAACGCTCATAGTGACCAAGATCAAGGTCCGTTTCTGCGCCATCTTCTGTAACGAACACTTCACCGTGTTGAGTTGGGCTCATTGTGCCTGGGTCAACGTTAATGTATGGATCAAGCTTCATCATCGTGACTTTAAGGCCACGAGCTTCAAGAATAGCCGCAAGAGATGCTGCTGCAATACCTTTACCTAGAGAGGATACGACCCCGCCAGTAACAAAAATGTAGTTTGTCGTCATGTTTAACCTGAAATTGGTTGAATGAGGGAATGGATTTCTTCTGGACGGGACATAAATATACCAGAAGCTCCTAATCGCCACAACGTGAAATCTATCACACTGCCATTTTTTATTTTTTGCTTCAAATCAAAGTCGCGTTTGCCTATGATTTTACACGCTCTTCTTGTTTAACTTGATCCCAAAACACATCAAGTTCATCTAGAGTAAAGTCTGCTAAGCCTTTTCCGTGCTGTGCAACTTTAGTTTCCACTCCATTAAAACGCTTGGTGAACTTAATATTGGCCTTTGTAAGTGCAACCTCTGGGTCTTTACCTAAATGCCGAACCAGATTCACAGTGGCAAACAGCAAATCACCAAGTTCGAGTTCAACCTTGCCCTCATCAGGTGTCACTTGCAATACTTCTTCCATGACTTCATCTATCTCTTCCTTCACCTTATCGACAACAGGCCCTAATGTGTCCCAATCAAAGCCGTACTGAGCACATTTTTTCTGGATTTTTGTTGCCCGAGAAAGTGCCGGAAGTGAATTCGGTATTGAGTCTAGAACACTTTTTTCTACTTTGCCTGATTGTGCTTTTTCTTTTGCTTTTTCTTGCTCCCAGCGTGCATTTATTTCGTCTTCTGATTGCAAGGACTCATCCGAAAAAACATGAGGATGACGTCGGGTCAGCTTGCCATTGATGCCTTCCACCACATCAGAAAAATCAAACAACCCCTGCTCTTTAGCAAGCTGGCTGTAAAAAATGACTTGAAAAAGGAGGTCACCTAATTCTTCTTGTAAATTGGGCCAATCTCTCTGTTGAATCGCGTCCACAACTTCATAGGTTTCTTCAATGGTATGCGGCACTATTGTGTCGAAGTTTTGCTTGATGTCCCAAGGACAACCCACCTCGGGATTGCGTAACTGAGTCATGATGCTTTCGAGTTTTTCAATCGGATGTTTCATTTCTCTATCCTTTTATTCGGCACACAAATGTTATTTGGCGCGCAAAACGGTTGGAGGCCTCGCCAAAACATTACCTGATGTTCAAAATGGTCGAATGGACAAAGTGGCCTGATGTACAACATAGCTTGGTACTCAAGTGGCGACGTAAGTGGCGATAAGCTCTGTAAATAAAAAGGTGAGCGACATCTGCACTCACCTTCTCTAACTTTCTGTTAAGGCCTTCGTTTTCAGCTCTATTCGCTGGCCACTCATTAACCTAGTCGCTTGACTGAGATAACGTCTTTTATTTGCTCTACGCGTTTAGAAACACGAGAAAAGACTTCTAAGTTAGTCATTTCAAGATCAAAGTCCATTACCGACATTTGACGACGATAGTCAACTCGACTCTTCATGCTCGTGACTTTGATTTTTTCATTCGCGAGTAAAGTGGTAATGTCTTTGAGTAGTCCACCACGCTCCATTGCTTCAACTCGAACCGTTAAAATGTAAGAGCCAACAAAACCACTCCCCCAGACAGTATCGATAATACGTTCTGGCGCATGGTGACGAAGTTCCTCTAACTGCTCACAATCACTCCGGTGAACAGAGATCCCACGACCTTGGGTAATGTATCCTGAAATTTCATCGCCTGGGATTGGCTGACAACAACGAGCCAGGTGCGTCATTAAATTGTCAACGCCCTCAACAACCACCGCATCTTTTTTCGGTCGACTTTGTGCTGGTGCCCTACTCTCAGCCTCTTGAAGTTTTTCGAGTGCCTGCTGATCTTCTTCTTCTGCTGTGGGCTTATTAACTAGAGCATTAATGTGGTTAATAATTTGATTAATACGTAAATCACCACTGCCGATGCCAACATAAAGCTCATCACTGGTGTTGATGTTGAAACGTTTCAATGCGTATTGATCTGCATCTTTTAAAGTTGCACCAATCTTAACCAATTCGTGTTCTAAAATTTCACGCCCTGCTTCTAAGTTTTTTTCACGGCTTTGTTTTCTAAACCAAGCATTGATTTTGGCTCGAGCTCGCCCAGAAGTAACAAACCCTAGAGAAGGATTCAACCAATCACGTGAAGGATTAGGTTCTTTCTGGGTAATAATCTCAACCTGGTCACCCATTTGCAGTTTATGAGTAAACGGAACAATACGTCCACCCACCTTAGCACCAATACAGCGATGACCAACCTCTGAGTGGATATGGTAAGCAAAGTCCAATGGCGTAGCACCCATAGGTAAATCAACGACATCACCTCTCGGGGTAAACGCATAGACACGATCGTCGAATACCTGACTACGAAGTTCATCAAGCATTTCACCTGAATCAGACATTTCTTCTTGCCAATCAAGCAGTTTACGTAGCCAAGTGATTTTTTCATCATAACCACTACGGCTGCTGGCACCTTCTTTATATTTCCAGTGCGCGGCCACACCAAGCTCGGAATCTTCGTGCATTTCCTTAGTGCGAATCTGAATTTCAATCGTCTTGCCTTCAGGCCCCAGAATAACGGTATGAATCGACTGATAACCATTTGGCTTCGGGTTAGCAACATAATCGTCAAATTCATTAGGCAAATGCTTGTATTTTGTGTGAACAAGTCCTAATGCGGCATAACAATCTTGCAGCTTGTCAGCGATAATACGCACCGCTCGAACGTCAAAAAGCTCATCGAACGCCAAACTTTTCTTCTGCATTTTGCGCCAAATACTATAAATATGTTTAGGTCGACCACTGACCTCGGCACAAATATCAGAGACACACATCTCTTGAGTTAAGTCATCAACAAAATCTTTAATGTATTGCTCACGCACAATCCGACGTTCAGCCAATTGCTTTGCGATTTGTTTGTAGGTTTCAGGCTGCTGGTAACGGAAGGCATAATCTTCAATTTCCCACTTTAATTGGCCAATCCCTAAGCGGTTTGCTAATGGTGCATAAATATTGGCGCACTCTTTGGCCGCAGCTCGGCGCACTTCATCTGGCGCTTTTTTTACTTCAATTAAATTACAAATACGTTCGGCAAGTTTGATCACGACGCAACGAAAGTCATCTACCATAGCCAATAGCATTCGACGTACGTTATCAACTTGAGAAGATGCAGCACTGCCTTCCATTGTCAGGTTCAATTGTCCAATGGCCGCCATTTCTTCAACGCCATCAATCAATTTGATGATCTCTTTACTGTACTTTTCTTCGAGTAATTCTCGTTCAAAAGCGCCGCTAGAAACTAAAGGAAACAGTTGGGCTGCCACTAAAGTGGCTTCATCCATAGAAAGCGTCAGCAAGATCTCGATCATTTCGCGCCCACGCCATAGCAGAAGTTCTGCTTGCTCATGATCAGCAAGAAGTGCCTGACAATCACGATAGACGTCTATTAAGCGTTGAGAAATAGCTGTTTCTTGTCCTAAGCTAGCCACCCAACTTTCAAGTTCAAACTGTTCATCTTGGTTCAAATGCGCGCTTCTTACCGCAACCATCTCATCATCCTAATTATTATATTTGTTCGTTTAGTTGGACCTACACCGCCCATGTGAGTTCAATTCAACACTCTTAACCGAGCAATAGCTCATGACATTGCTCGGTTAATGGTTCACTTATAAAGATTTTTCAAATAATGCCATCGACTCAAGATGGCTAGTATGAGGGAACATATCCAACATTCCTAATCGAGTTAATTGATAGCCTTGTTCTAATAAGCTTTGACTGTCTCTCGCTAGGGTAGCAGGATTACAGGAAACATAAACTATACGCTGTACGCCAAGAGAGGAAATTTGATCAATGATCCCACTTGCTCCGGCACGGGCGGGATCGAGCAATACTTTATCAAATTTCTCCTTAGACCAAATTTGTCCTGCAAAGTCTTGCTCTAGATTAGCATGATAAAACTGAGCATTATCAATGTTATTTAGCGTTGCATTGTTCGCCGCTTTTACCACCATTTCCGGCACACCCTCAACACCAACAACCGACATAACCTGTTTTGCGATAGGCAGGCTAAAGTTACCGAGACCACAAAACAAATCCAACACTCGCTCGTTCGCTTGTAAGTCTAGCCAGTCGATCGCTTGCTCAACCATTTTCTGATTGACGGTTTGATTGACCTGAATAAAGTTGTTTGGTTCGAACAGTACCTTAACCCCGGTTTCCTTATAGAATGACATCTCTCCTTCTACTCGGAGCAGCTGATCAGTCTCGGGCATCAAATACAAAGTCGCATGGTGACGTTTGGCTAACTCGACGAGCTTGCCCTGTTCATTGGCAGAAAGTTTGCCCATATGACGTAACGTAATACAGGGACCATTATCTCCTAATACCAATTCAACATGACCCAATTTTTCCGGCTTTTTAGAGGTCTTTAACAGTGCATAAATCTCGGGTAATAATTGATTAAGTTCAGGCGCAAGTACTGGACAATTTGTGATTTGAGTGATGTGCTTACTTTGTTTTTGACGGAAGCCAAAATGAAGCTGGCGCGTTTTTTTGTCGACAAACACACTCACCCGAGCACGACGACGGTATTCACGTTCTAGTCCAAGAATAGGCGGCATGAGCTCAATATCACGTCCAGCAAACTTTTGCATTAATTGACGCAATGTCTGTTGTTTATAGGTCAGTTGCTGCACGTAATTCATATGTTGAAGGTCGCAGCCCCCACATTGTCGATAATGCGGGCAAAAGGGTTCGACTCTCACCTCGCTTGGTGTCAGCACTTTAATCAGTTTTCCACGCGCAAATTTACTTTTTTCTTCAACCAGTTGAGCCACCACTTCTTCACCCGGTAATGCACCATTAATGAATAATGGTTTTTTATTGAGATAAGCGATCCCTGCACCATGATGATCTAAACGCTCAACCTGAACGGCTTGATGACGAGTATTCAATTGTGTTTTCTTTTTTGGTTGAAAAATTCGTGCCATACTTTGTGCCTGATTTCTGTCTAATTGCTTTTCTGCTCACTAATCTTGCTCGCAGTCGTTGTGTGATTCGAGTGAGTTGATTATGCTTATGATAAATCCGGAAACGTCACACCTTTACGCTGACTTTATCGTCAGCTTGAGTACTAAGGCGTTATTTTCCCATATCCCGACCTCGATGTAATTAGATAACATGACCAGATATGGCTTACGAGCACGTGTAATTGCCTTAACCCTCGCCCCAACACTGATTATTGGCTTATTATTAAGCAGTTTTTTCTCTTTTAACCGCTACCAAGACCTAGAAACCCAAGTTATCACTACTGGTAATAGTATTATTGAACCCCTCGCAATCGCCAGTGAAACTCACTTATTAGCAGAAAGTCGTGAAGCAGTACGTCGCCTGATAAGCTATGCACATCGAAAAAATTCCAATCTAGTAAGAAGTATCGCCGTCTTTGGTGAAAATCATGAACTGTTTGTCACGTCAAATTTTCATCCTAACTTTGAAACATTAATGTTTCCGAAAGATCAACCAATCCCGCAACTAGGCAATTCTGAAGTTTTTGACAACACCTTGATCCTACGTGTTCCTATATTATCCGAAGGACATTACTTGTCTGAACTTGCCATCGAAAATCAGGGCACAAAAGCGGTGGGATATGTGGCTGTAGAAATGGATCTTTCCTCACTGCGATTACAGCAATATCAAGAAGTTTTTTCAGCCTTCTTAGTCTTAGTGCTTGGTTTAGGCCTAGCGAGCATCTTCGCTTCCCGATTAGTCCACGATGTCACCCAGCCCATTACTCACATGAAAAATGTTGTTGACCGTATCCGACGCGGCCACTTAGATGTGCGAATTGAAGGGAAAATGCATGGAGAATTGGCTCAATTAAAACATGGTATTAATGCTATGGCTGTATCTCTTTCTGAATATCACGTTGAAATGCAACACAGTATCGATCAAGCGACATCTGATCTACGTGAAACACTCGAGCAGCTTGAAATACAAAACGTCGAATTAGATATCGCCAAAAAACGTGCACAAGAAGCAGCCCGTGTTAAATCTGAGTTTTTGGCCAACATGTCTCATGAACTACGTACCCCACTGAATGGGGTAATTGGTTTTACTCGCCAAATGCTTAAAACACACTTATCAGGCAGTCAAATAGATTATTTGCAAACAATTGAAAAGTCGGCCAACAACTTATTAAGTATAATTAATGATATCCTAGACTTTTCCAAACTTGAAGCGGGTAAATTAGCTCTAGAAAACATCCCATTTGAATTCCGAGAAAACTTAGAAGAAGTCATCAATCTGCAAGCTACAACTGCCCATGAAAAGGGTTTAGAAGTTACGCTTAAAATCGACCCTAAGATCCCACACGGCTTAGTCGGCGACCCGGTACGTATCCAACAAATTCTCACCAACCTTGTTGGTAACTCAATCAAGTTTACAGAATATGGCAATATTGATATCAGTGTTGAGATGCGCTCCCGAACCAGCGATTCCGTAGAGTTACAATTCATGGTCAGGGATACTGGCATAGGTATCTCAGAACGCCAGCAAGCACAATTATTCCAAGCATTCAGCCAAGCCGATGCCAGTATTTCTCGTCGCTATGGCGGAACTGGCCTCGGTCTTGTCATTACTCAAAAACTGGTCAGCCAAATGGGAGGCGAAATTAGCTTAACCAGTCGCTTACACCAAGGATCGACATTCTGGTTTACTTTGCGCTTAGATTCAACCGAAATGCCAATGGGTGAATTACTCGATCTTGATCTGCTTGCTGGTAAGCAATTACTCCTAATTGAGCCCAATATGCAAGCGGCCTCCGTCACACAACAAATTTTAAGTCAAGAGGGCATCATAATTACATATCGCTCATCTTTACCAGAAAACCAAGAACACTATGATTATGTCTTATTGAACTTGGCTGCGAATAAGAACTACGAACAAGATATCGTAAACACTTGGGTTGAACATGCAAAGCGCCTAGCACCAAGTGTTATTTTAGGGACTCCAAGTACAGAGCTGGCACTTGCTGATCGAGTAATGCACGACTATCAGATTCAATGCTTAACCAAACCTCTTTCAAGGCGTCGACTACTGCAAAGTCTGATCATCGAACATGTAGAGTTACCTGAAATCATGCCAAAACTTGTCGACATTACTGAAAATAAACGCTTGTCTTTAAGTGTTCTTGCTGTTGACGATAATCAAGCCAATTTAAAGTTAATATCTGCTTTACTAAAAGAGCATGTTGAGAATGTCACAGCCTGCACCAATGGCCAACAAGCAGTTAATTTAGCAAGACTCAATAAATATGATCTGATATTTATGGACATACAAATGCCATTAATGGATGGTGTCACTGCTTGTCAGCATATCAAAGAGCTGCCGCTTAATAATAACACCCCTGTTATTGCTGTGACAGCTCATGCTATGGCAGGCGAGCGAGACCGCTTACTCAATTTAGGAATGGATGATTACCTAACCAAACCTATTGAGGAACATATCCTTCAGCACACTCTGTTGCATTGGAGTAAAAAACCCAATTCTGTAGACTTACCAACATCTCCGGTAACATCAGAAAATGTCGATCCAGAGTTATACACTGACAAAAGTGCTCATCAAGAAGTCATTATCGATTGGCCAACAGCTTTAAAACAAAGCGCCAACAAGGAAGATCTTGCCAGAGAAATGCTAGCAATGTTGGTCGACTTTATTCCTGAAGTAGAAAGGGTTGTAACCCAAGCTCTCGAACAAGATTCCTATTCACCTGATCAGCTGTTACAGGTGATACATAAACTACATGGTAGCTGTTCTTATTGCGGTGTGCCTAGACTAAAAGCATTATGCGCTACTTTAGAACGAGCATTAAGGTCAAAAGCCCAGTTGGAAGATATCGAACCCGAAATGTTCGAGCTTCAAGATGAAATGACAAAAGTAGTCACCGCAGCAAATCTTTATATTTGTATATAAAGATTTGCTGCATAAGGTTTACTGATAATATCACTAAGAGTAAAACTCTTCGTTTTATGCTTAGTGATATTGTTTTTCAACCACAAAAGTGACATTTATCCCATCAATCGTTAGGAGAAGGGACTTAAGATTCAAAAATTACAGTTGCAACGGCATAGTGACGTTCATCAGAAATCGAAATATGCGTAGATTGAATTCCTTTAAAGGAAGCAAGCTCTTTTGCTTTACCTGATAAAACCAACATAGGTTTACCCAGTTCATCATTCAAAATACAAAAGTCATGAAAGGTTACACCTTTTGCAATCCCAGTCCCCAGAGCTTTAGCCGCCGCTTCTTTGGCAGCAAAACGCTTCGCTAAATAACGCCCTTTTTGTTTTAAACCAGAGAATGTCACGATTTCTTGTGGGCAAAGAATACGTTTTGCAAACGCTTCCCCAGTGCGATCAAGCGCAGTTTCAATGCGTTCAATCTCCGCAATATCTGTACCCAAACCTAAGATCGCCATAACAAAACCTGATTACTTTCGCGCAGCTAGCATGATTGCTTTCATGTCAGCAACCGCTTTATCTAAACCATCAAAAACGGCTCGACCAATAATGGAATGGCCAATATTCAGTTCGTAGATTTCTGGTAAGGCTGCAATTGGAGTCACATTATGGTAAGTCAAACCATGTCCAGCATTGACGATGATCCCGAGGTCATGAGCATAACTTGCTCCTGCTGCGATCTTTTTTAATTCATCTTGCTGCTCTTCCTCAGTCACTGCATCAGCATAATGACCAGTATGAAGCTCAATATAGGGCGCACCACAAGCGTGAGCTGCATCAATTTGCTGGCGATCAGCATCAATGAACAGAGATACCTTAATTCCAGCTTGAGTCAACTTTTGTGTTGCAGATTTGACTTTGTCTAATTGCCCTACAACATCTAACCCACCTTCTGTGGTTAATTCTTCACGTTTTTCTGGTACTAAACAAACAAATTCAGGCTGAGTTTTTAGCGCGATCTCAACCATCTCGTCCGTTACTGCCATTTCAAGATTCATACGTGTTTGAATCGTTTCACGAAGGATACGTACATCACGATCTAGGATATGACGTCGGTCTTCACGTAAATGAATAGTAATACCGTCAGCTCCAGCACGCTCGGCAATTTCTGCTGCATGCACAGGATCAGGGTATTTGGTACCACGCGCATTGCGTAAAGTAGCAATATGGTCGATGTTAACGCCTAAATAAATTGAGCTCATTTTCCATTACTCCGTGCTGTCTGAATGAACAATTCTCGACTTTTTAAAGGTTTGCCGCCAAGATACGGCTTTAGGGCTAGTCGTGTAAAGCGTTTTGCCGCTTTTAACTGCTCTTTAGTGATGAAACGCCGTTCACTGATTGCAATAAGCTCATTGCCCAAGAAAGTAAGGTTATCGCGCCTCACTGATGCAATAAACCCTTTTTGCTCTCGATAACGATAGGTCATTTCTGACTCGACAGGCTCGCCCGTTCCAGCACAGTGAAGAAAATCAACGCCATACCCCATAGCAGAGAGCAGCGCTAACTCAAAACGGCGTAAGGCAGGTTCTGGATTATCACACTGCGCTAGCTCGGTTAATGCATGCAAATAATCATGAAATAACGCAGGCATAGGCACTTCTGACATCAGTACTCGGCCAATAAGCTCATTGACGTACATAGCAGAATAAAGATTAATGCCAGTCAGAGGTAACCCCAAGCTGATGGGCTCAGCTTGACGCAAAGTTTTCATCGAACCTTTACCAGACCACTTCAAAAGTAAAGGGGTAAAAGCTTGCAATGCCCCCTTCAAATGGGAGCGCTTACCACGAGCTCCCTTTGCCATCAGAGTCATGCGCCCATATTCTTCACTGAACACATCAAGAATGAGGCTCGATTCGCTATAAGGACGCCGATGTAAAACAAAACAGCGTTGAAAGCCTTCAGAAGATAAATTGCTCATTAAAGGTCATATATCCAGAAAATTAAAACTAAGGAGCCATCGGCTCCTTAGTTTCATCGATACTTGTTTGGAAAATCAGCTAGACAAAATTATAGATCATCAATATAACCTAATGAACGAAGCGCTCGCTCATCGTCAGCCCAGCCTGATTTTACTTTAACCCATGTTTCTAAATAGACTTTACGACCAAACAATTCTTCCATATCAAGACGTGCTTCACGGCCAATGGTTTTGATCTTATCTCCACCTTTGCCAATTACCATTTTCTTTTGTCCGTTGCGTTCGACAAGAATTAATGCATTGATGTGGAAGCCATCGGTATCAGGGTTGTAATCAAAGCGTTCGATTTCAACCGTAACCGAGTAAGGCAGTTCCTCACCGGTAAAGCGCATCAGCTTTTCACGGACAATCTCAGATGCCATAAAGCGCTGAGAGCGGTCAGTAACGTACTCTTCTGGAAAATGATGGGTCGCTGCTGGCAAGTGGTCTCTAACGTGTTTATGTAATACGTCGATATTTTTACCTTGTTTGGCGGAAATTGGGACGACATCGACAAAGTCCATTTTCTTGGACATATCCGCCATGTGCATCATGACTTCATTACGATCTTGAACGTTATCCACTTTATTAACACAAAGCACGACCGGAAATTTCGACTTTTGCAACTTAGTCAAAACCATTTCATCATCTTTTGTCCAATGAGTTCCGTCAACTAAAAAGAAGACTAAGTTCACATCACTTAGGGATGAATTAGCCGCACGATTCATTAAACGATTGATGGCACGCTTTTCTTCAATATGTAAACCTGGAGTATCTACATAAATCGCTTGGTAATCACCATCTGTGTCAACGCCCATAATGCGGTGGCGCGTCGTTTGTGGCTTACGCGATGTAATAGAGATTTTCTGCCCCAGAATCTTGTTCAGAAGAGTAGATTTACCTACGTTTGGACGACCAACAATGGCGATAAAACCACAATGTTGGTTCTCTGGAGAGCTCGGCTCGCCGTGTGATGCAAAAAATGCATCGATATCAAATTCATTATCAGCCATGTATTAGTTGCTCAAGTGCTATTTCTGCAGCCGCCTGTTCTGCCTTGCGGCGACTGGTGCCTTTACCAATCACAGGCTCATCCACACCTGCTACGTCACACTCAACCGTGAACTCTTGATTGTGTGCTTCACCTTTAATATTAGTCACTGTGTATAAAGGTAGAGGTTTTCTTCTACCTTGCAAAAACTCTTGTAAGCGAGTTTTTGGATCTTTTTGCGATACTCCTGGTTGAATCGCATCAAGACGAGAGCGATACCAACTGAGTATAATGCCACGAACAATCTCAATATCACTATCAAGGTAAATTGCGCCGATAATAGCTTCTACTGCATCAGCCAAAATCGAGTCACGACGAAAACCGCCACTTTTCAATTCACCTGGACCTAATTTTAAATAATCTCCAAGGCCGAACTCTCGACCCAGCTCCGCCAATGTATGCCCACGAACCAAAGTCGCACGCATACGACTCATATCACCTTCGTTCACTTTAGGGAATCGATGGTAAAGTTCATCAGCGATGACAAAACTTAAAATTGAATCGCCCAGAAACTCAAGACGTTCATTGTGTTTACTGTTGGCACTACGATGTGTCAGCGCCAAATGAATAAACTCGGCATCCTTAAATTGGTAGCCGAGCTTTCTCTCTAGTTTATCTATTGGAGAATTCATACTCTCTCGATATTTAGTGGTTAGTGAATACCGCCGATGCGTTCAAAACGCACTCCTGTTGGTATCCATGAAGGTAGAATACTATCAGCATCGTGGTCAAATTCGAAACTGGTCCAAATAGCAACCGCTTTGCCAACTAAGTTAGCTTCAGGAACAAAACCCCAATAACGACTATCCGAACTGTTATCACGGTTATCCCCCATAGCAAAATAGTGCCCTTTTGGTACTACCCATTCTGTCGTACCAGGACGTGGGAAATACATTTGCTCTCGATTGCGCACCATTGGGTTAAATAAGACTTTGTGTTCTACATCACCCAACTTTTCATCCATTTGAATTTGTGGAATACCGCCGTTAGCTAAAAATTCACTTTTCTCAGCATTACTAAGCTCGATTTTCGTACAAGCTGACTCACCCATAGGCTGAATGCATAATTGTTTATCTTTTGAATAATGAATTTTATCACCGGGTAAACCAACAACACGTTTGATATAGTCTAAACTTGGGTTTGGCGGATATTTAAAGACCACAATATCGCCACGCTCGGGCTTACCTGTTTCAACCAGTTCAGTACGCCAAACCGGATCCTTCAAACCATAAGCGTATTTTTCAACTAAAATAAAATCCCCTACCAGCAATGTTGGCATCATTGAACCAGATGGAATTTGAAAAGGTTCGTAAAGAAAAGACCGTAATACTAAAACGAACGCGATAACTGGAAAAATGGATACACTGTTTTCGATCCACCAAGGCTGTTTTTTCAGTTGCTCCAACGTAGCTGAATCCAAGCCATTTTCTGTTTGAGCTTCTATTCCTTCTAATTTAGCTTGGCGTTTTTTAGCAAAAACCAGCTTTTCTAACAGCCACACAATACCCGTAATTAAAGTGGCAAAAAACAAAAATTTTGAAAATATAGCGGCCATTAAATTCCCTTATCTAAAAATACGAAAGTGAAAGAGCCGGAACCCTTTCACTTATTTAACTGTGTAACATCTTTACGACAGACAAGAGTGTGAAATAGTTCAACCCTAATCTTTACCTACGTGAAGAATTGCGAGGAAAGCTTCTTGAGGCAGTTCAACGTTACCGATCTGCTTCATACGTTTCTTACCTTCTTTCTGTTTCTTTAGAAGCTTCTTCTTACGACTCACGTCACCACCGTAACACTTAGCGATAACATTCTTACGTAATTGTTTTACAGTAGAACGCGCAATAATGTGGTTACCGATGGCAGCTTGTATCGCAATATCGAACATCTGACGAGGAATGAACTCTTTCATTTTCTCGACCAGCTGACGTCCACGCATTTGTGACTGGTCTTTATGCGTAATCAATGCAAGTGCGTCAACTTTATCGCCATTTAACAGAACATCAACACGAACCATGTTCGAAGCTTCAAAACGCTGGAAGTTGTAATCTAGTGACGCATAGCCACGAGAAGTAGACTTCAAACGGTCAAAGAAATCTAGTACTACCTCTGCCATTGGAATGTCGTAAGTTACAGCTACTTGATTGCCATGGTACACCATATCGACCTGAGTACCACGTTTCTCAACACAAAGCGTGATGACGTTACCGAGGTAATCTGATGGTACCAAAATATTACAGCGAGCAATCGGTTCACGAATCTCTTCAATGTCATTAACTGCAGGCAGTTTTGCTGGGCTATCGACATAAAGCATCGTACCGTCGGTTTGCACCACTTCATAAACTACTGTTGGAGCCGTCGTAATAAGGTCAAGATCGTATTCACGCTCTAAACGTTCTTGGATGATTTCCATGTGTAGCATACCAAGGAAACCACAACGGAAACCAAACCCTAATGCAGCCGAGTTCTCTGGCTCATAGAATAGAGAGGCATCATTTAAGCTCAATTTACCCAGAGCATCACGGAAGTTTTCGTAATCATCTGACGACACTGGGAACAATCCAGCATAAACCTGAGGCTTTACTTTCTTAAAGCCTGGCAACGGCTTTTCACTGCCATGTTTGGCCAGTGTTAGCGTATCACCAACAGGAGCACCAAGAATATCTTTAATGCCACAGACAACCCAGCCTACTTCACCAGTACGCAAAACGTCAGTATCCACTTGTTTCGGTGTAAAGATACCTAAACGATCAACCCCCCAAGTTTGCCCGGTACTGATTACTTTAATTTTGTCGTTTTTCTTGAGCGAACCATTTTTAATTCGAACCAAAGAAACAACACCTAAGTAGTTATCAAACCACGAGTCAATGATCAACGCTTGCAATGGCGCATCAGGATCACCTTCTGGGGCTGGAATAGCAGAAACGATGTTCTCTAAGACATCATCAACACCGATTCCGGTCTTCGCTGAACAACGTGTTGCTTCCATTGCATCGATACCAACGATCTCTTCAATTTCTTCCGCAACACGCTCAGGGTCTGCAGCAGGCAAATCAATCTTGTTTAGGATTGGAACAACTTCCAAGTCCATTTCGATCGCGGTGTAACAGTTAGCAAGCGTTTGAGCTTCTACACCTTGGCCGGCATCAACCACCAGCAACGCACCTTCACAAGCGGCTAGAGAACGCGATACTTCGTATGCAAAGTCAACGTGCCCCGGCGTATCGATGAAGTTCAGCTGATAAGTCTCACCGTCTTTCGCCGTGTAATTCAGCGTCACACTCTGAGATTTGATAGTGATACCACGCTCACGTTCAAGATCCATAGAATCAAGAACCTGTGCGGCCATTTCACGGTCGCTTAATCCGCCACAAACTTGGATAAGACGGTCTGAAAGGGTCGACTTACCATGGTCGATGTGGGCGATAATCGAAAAGTTACGAATGTGCTTCATAGATTTAGGGTGACTAACTCTTTAAAAATAGGGACAGTAGAAAGCCGTTCAGTGACAGCATTTCAATTAAGTTGACAGATTCTACCCAATTTCATTAGCGGGCGCACCTTATTTAAAGAGTACAGCCTATTGGATGGATTCGCCAAGGACTCGAACTAATGTTACTTGATGCTTGGCTATTTCTTCTTGAAAGCATGAAAAGTACTTCGCTAGCCATATACTGGCACCAGTAAAAATTGCAGAAGCTATAATAACGGGCCCTTCTCCGGCAGAAAAAAATGGAACCAAGAAAAAGTGCCCTATAAGTGCACCCAGAATCAAACCACACAGAGGCAAAAGGTAGACAATCATTGCCGAATAAATCAGGCTCGATTCAGGGAAACCAATTTCTACGACTTGCCCAACTTTAACCTGTTGAGCTGTTGTTAAATGCCACGATAATGTTTTATTACCCAATGCTTTGGATACAACGCCAGTACCACAGCTTTTTTGTGATGAGCAGCTGCTGCAACTGGTTTGTTGCTCACAACTCAGTATCACATTATATTCAGGACCTCGCCGATCAACCTTAATAATCGTCGCTAGGGCAGTCATCATTTTGTATTACCCTTGGTATTATCAAAGCGTAAAGATTTAGCAATACGTTTTGCTGTTGTAGGAGGGATATCACCAACTATAGAAATTTCATGGCTACCAACAACAGAACTGTGTAAAGTTCGGCGACCTTGGCGTACAATTTGACCTTTCAATGAGTTGTCATCTTTATGGGCAACGTATACAGAAAAACTGAACAATCCATCAGAATAGAGCTGGCTTTCAACAAGTTGATCTGTTACAGCCATTCGATAACGATTCAATTCATTGGGTTCAAAACCATCCGGAACCCAAGTAAGTTTCCAGCTACTCACACCTAGATCTGTCTTTGGCATAGTCAACACTTCGGGTAGTTTGACATCATGCAGAGCACTCATTAAATCAGCTATCTTAGGAGTTACCGAATAAGATATAGTTCGGTATTGCTCAATTATCTCTCCGTCACGATCAAGTAAATCTGCTCGTAAAGGCAGCTTCGAATTTTCATCAATCCATAAGACATAGGAGTAGCGTAAGCCATCTTTGGGCACAATACGTAATACTTGTGTGGCGACCCCTGCTTCTCGAGCTCGGCCTAAATTGACATAATCGTAATATAAATTAAGTTCATCGATATTGGTATTAAGCATTGGCATGATTGGAGCAACCATTTTACCAGACTCAATAGTAAACGGTTCACTACCAGTCTCAATGTAACTGACCTCACTATCACGCTGAATCACCTCTCTTACCGGCCCACTTAAATACATCAAGTGAGCATATTGAGATCGCTCATGATTTGCATGACGGTAGAGCAAAGGTTCGATACTGCTCTTTTTAATCAGAATGTAAGAGAGTTCATAGCTCAAATCCTTGCTTGCTTGACTCATTTGGTGCAACAAAGCCTCTGCGGGCTTAACACCAGCAAAGGCTTGATATGTTATCAAACTGAACAAAGCGCAAGTGCTGAACAGACGTTTTTTCATTCAATTCCCGAAGTCAAAGAAGCTTCTTTTTTATGAGTGTCTTTGTTGATTCTAAGTTGTAATTCATGGTCCATTAACATAGCTTGAACCCGTTTACGTTGCTCTTGTATATTAACTTCACTAGGTGTGCGCTCAACTGACTCCCGAGTCAAGCTCACAGGTTCTGCACTACCCGAGAATGGTACCGTCTGAAGAACAGGTAATTGCTCCGTAGAAGAGGAAGCAGAATCATCACCGTACTGCTGAACTCCCAAAATCACGACAAGTGATACACATGCAGCTATCGATACTTGACCTAACTGAGTCAACCAATTGGGTAGCATTTGTTTTGCTTGGTAAGGTTTAGGCTGTGACTCTTTAGTAACGCGATCAATTGAGATAACATTATTATTACTAGAATCAACCTTACGATGTATGGGCTCGTTTTCTAATGCCAACGCTACGCTTGCAGCAATATTCCATTCTGGTTTTGCTGCCGCATCGCCTCGCATCACATCACCGATCAGATGATAGCTCTGCCACGTATCAAGGCTATCTTGGTCTTGCTCTAATTCTTGTATTAGCGCTTTATCGACCAATTCTCCATCTATGAACGCTGAAAGTTTCTCTTTGTCAGCCATTATTTTCACCATAGTTATCACTTGTACTAGCGTTGTAGAAGAGGTTTTATTTTCTTTTCCACAGCCTCACGAGCACGGAAGATACGGGAACGTACCGTCCCTACAGGGCAATCCATCACTTCAGCAATATCTTCATAACTTAAGCCATCGAGCTCTCGCAAAGTCATTGCCGTTTTTAAATCTTCTGGTAATGCCTCAATTGCATTGAATACTATCCGTTGCAATTCTTTTGACAACGCTAAGTTCTCAGGGTTCGATATTTCTTTTAAGGCATTACTCGTTTCGTAAAATTCAGCTTCGTCAGCATCAACATCGGTTGCTGGAGGTCTACGCCCTTGAGCAACAATGTGATTTTTCGCAGTATTCACGGCAATACGATATAACCAAGTATAAAAAGCACTCTCCCCTCTAAAGGTTGGAATCGCCCGATAAGCTTTAATAAATGCTTCTTGTGCTACATCTGGTACATCACCAGGATTACTGACGTATCTGGAAATAAGGTTGCATACTTTGTTTTGGTATTTCGTTACCAGCAAATTAAATGCTTGCTTATCACCATTCTGAACACGCTCAATCAATACTTGATCGGTCAGTTGCTCGTTCATTCGAGCGGATACTCCTATTTGTTATGCTCTAAACTTGATATAGCAAAGAGCTACTTCTGCAAAATGTAGTATTGACACCACTGCTTACTTGAGCACTTAATGTGACTCCAATAGCCATAAAAAGTTCCGTATCCAATCGATTTTTATCTTTAGTTTGTACGGAAACATGTGATCTGCCTCTCGACTATTTACTCATGAATTGTCAAAAACCAACAAACGAGCATAGTAGTCGGTAAATAGGTATAATCACGTTCGCTGTATAGATTGTGCTGGGTAGAAAGCAGAAAAGCAATGGTATTGACAAACTATTACTATTCCTTTGTAGACCGCGGAACACCCACTTTCAGACCATGACTCAACGAAATGCTCATGCTTTCATCTATTTAATCAAAACAACACACCATAATCATCAGTATCAAGTTGTTTATAGATGTACAAATGAGGAATATAAGCGAGGTGCTTTGAGCACTCCATAGCAGGATTGTAAAGTAAAAATGAACACAAACCGTGAACACGAATGTGATGTGCTAGTCGTCGGGAGTGGCGCAGCTGGACTCTCACTAGCATTAAGGGTTGCTAACCACTGTAATGTGATTGTACTAAGTAAAGGCCAACGAAGCGAAGGCGCAACTTTTTATGCTCAAGGCGGTATAGCCGCAGTCTTCGATGAATCAGATAGCATTGAATCTCATGTTGAAGACACTCAAATTGCTGGCGATGGCATTTGTAACGAAGATACCGTGAAATTCATCGCGGAAAACTCAAAGAAATGTGTCCAATGGCTCATTGATGGTGGCGTTCCTTTTGACCGCGAAGATAATGATTCAGATGGGCAACCTCGATACCACCTGACTCAAGAAGGGGGCCATAGCCGTAGGCGCATTTTACATGCAGCAGATGCAACCGGTATGGCCGTGCAAACATCACTGCAAGACAACGTCCACAATCACCCAAATATTCAGGTATTAGAACGCCACAATGCTCTGGATCTTATTACTAAAGAGAAAAACAAAGTTATTGGTGCTTATATCTGGAACCTAAACGAAGAACAAGTCGAAACGGTAAAAGCAAAATTTGTTGTTTTAGCTACAGGTGGAGCTTCAAAAGTTTACCAGTATACCTCTAACCCTGATGTTTCATCGGGGGATGGAATTGCTATTGCTTGGCGTGCTGGTTGTCGGGTTGCCAACATGGAGTTTAATCAGTTTCACCCAACTTGCCTGTACCACCCTGAAGCACGTAATTTTCTTCTAACTGAAGCACTTCGAGGTGAAGGAGCTTATCTACGCAGGCCGGATGGTTCTCGTTTTATGCCCGAGTTTGATCAGCGCAAAGAGTTAGCTCCTCGAGATGTCGTTGCTCGTGCTATCGACTTTGAGATGAAACGCTTAGGTGCAGATTGTATGTACCTAGATATCAGTCATAAACCAGCAAACTTTATTATCAAACACTTCCCAACTATTTATTCACGTTTAATGGATTTAGGAATCGACATGACTCAAGAGCCGATCCCTGTAGTACCTGCAGCCCATTACACTTGTGGCGGTGTCATGGTAAACCAAAACGGACAAACTGACTTGAAGAATTTATATGCAATTGGTGAGGTAAGTTATACCGGTTTACATGGTGCAAATCGAATGGCATCAAACTCATTATTGGAGTGTGTCGTTTATGCTTGGTCTGCGGCAAAAGATATTTTACAACATCACCCTCATGTAGAGATCGTTCCAACTGTACCTTGCTGGGATGAGAGTCAAGTAACTCATAGTGATGAAGAGGTAATCATACAGCATAACTGGCATGAATTACGCTTGTTCATGTGGGACTATATGGGCATTGTGCGTACAGACAAACGTTTAGAGAGAGCATTACGGCGGATTCAAATGCTCCAACAAGAAACCCATGAGTATTATAGCAACTTTCGGGTCTCAAATAACTTGCTTGAATTACGTAATTTACTTCAAGTGGCCGAGCTTATGGTGCGTTGTGCTATGCAAAGGAAAGAAAGTCGAGGCTTACACTACACGCTAGATTACCCAAATAAGTCAAAAAACAGCGGGCCTACGATATTATCCCCTAATCATTAATTGTTTAAAAAGGGAGTATTTACTCCCTTATCCCATTGCCTTAAAACCAGACATAAGTGGCGATAATCGTTATCATGGCAACTGTCTCGCCAAATAGTTACTTTTTGCCCATGGTCTAACTTAAAAGACACTTTTAAACCTGCTGTTGATAAATCCGTTTGAATCAAAAGTAATGTTCGGTTTTGATGATGAACAACACCATCTCGGTCAATGCACCAATAACCATCGGAAGAAGCATCTATGAAACCTTCAATTTGGTGCTGTTTGAACATTAACATTAACAGGTAGACAGAGAGAATTAATGGGATATCCATCAATATGACCGCCCAAGCAAAAATAAACAGAAGGAAGCTATTCATTGCTAGGGCGATAAATGAAACCTTAACCTGAAGGTTAACGAACCTTACTGAGATTATGTGCGACAATTTTGTCCACCATTGATGCATGACCCAGATTTTCACTACGACCATGTCCCATAACCCAAGCAAACAAGTCGGGATCATCACATTCGAGTAAAGAAACAAATTCACGTTGCTCTTGCTCTAATAGAGTATCAAAGCACTCTTCAAAAAACGGCATAATCACCACATCAAGCTCAAGCATACCTCGACGACATGCCCACTTAATACGTGCTTTTTCTTCCGTAGTGTACATTTGGTATTCCTTAATTTAATTTTTATTGTTAATGAGGAGTGTAACAAGGGATATGCTGTACCACTAGTGTGTGGCTCACAATCCGACAGTGAAAGCTGACAAATATCAATTCTGGAATTAACATAGCAAAAAATATCGAACAAAGGCACTGTAATTATGGAATGGCAAACTCAATTTTCTCCCCTTAAATTATCAGCACAAGATACATTACCAAAACTGTCTATTTCTTTACTTGATGACTTATCAATGATCACTGTCACAGGAGAAGATAAGAAGTCGTATTTACACGGACAAGTTACTTGCGATGTCGTGTCTCTAGATAAAGCGAACTCAACACTTGGCGCTCATTGTGATGCAAAAGGAAAAGTCTGGAGTATCTTTCGTTTATTTTATCATCAACAAAGCTATGCCATGATTCAACCTAAATCTGCAATTGAAGTTGAATTAAAAGAAATTAAAAAATATGCAGTTTTTTCCAAGGTCACTATTGAAGAATCAAACGATATTATTCTTGGTGTTTCAGGAGAAAAAGCAAACAGCTTTATCTCAAATTTAAGTCAAGATACTTGTGACGTTCGCTCTATCGAAGGGGGCACAGCTTTAAAAGTAGCAGAGAACCGCTGGCTAGTGACGCTAACTGAGCAAGCCGCACAAAATCTTGTCTCAGAAAGTCAAGCAGAACTCACTACTCACGAATTTTGGAAATGTCTAGATATTGCAGCAGGCTTGCCGTATATCACTGCACAAAATCAAAATGAATACATACCCCAAGCACTTAACCTACAGGCGTTAGCTGGGATCAGTTTTACTAAAGGGTGCTATACCGGACAAGAAATGGTTGCAAGGGCAAAATATAGAGGCATCAACAAGCGTGCAATGTTTATAGTGAAAGGCCCCTTTAAAGAGACTCTACCAGAGACGGTTGAACTGGAACGTAGTGTCGGTGAAAATTGGCGTTCAGTCGGTCCTATGTTAACTCATTATTCATTTTGCGACGGTAGTGCCATTGGATTAATTGTCTTACCTAATAACCTAGACAATGACACTCGTTTAAGACTGGTTGCTCAACCAGAATGCGAATGGGAAATCACTACATTGCCATACAGCCTTGACGATGAATAGTACTGTGCAAACCCCATTGATGCAGTTTTTAACCGCCCAAAACATTGAGTTTCGTTTGCTCGAACATCAGAGGCCAGCAACAACCATTGAGGATGCCGCAGAACAGCGCGGTATCCGCCCATCACAAATGGTTAAAACACTACTTTTACGTGATATGGGGAAACAATATGCGCTTGCTTGTGCTCCTGGTGATCGTAGTATTGACCCCAAAAAAGTGCGTCAAGCTCTCCAATGGCGGCGTATGACCTGTGCAGATCAGTCAGAAGTAGAGAGTATTACTGGCTATAAGGTAGGCACCGTAACACCTTTGATGCTTAAACGTTACATGCCCATAGTCTTAGACCCTTTATTATTAAATGAGCCAGAAGTGACAATAAGTAGTGGAGACCGAATGGCTGGGCTTGCTTTATCCATTCATGATTTAATACAGCTTTGCCAACCAACCATTGCCGATATATGTCGTGAAGAATAGTGTACCTCGATGTACCTGAGGTTACCTAAGACTTGATACTTTCAAAAAGTTTGATGCAACGTGTGATTTTATCTCATATTTTCGCGATATCACTCGTATTATCAACAGTGAATAAATGTATTTTAAATCAAATACCAAACATACATAGTCAGGAATCGAAAGCTTCTATATGCTGAATTTGTTGGTACGCTTTTTTGGAAAATGCGTACTCAACGAAAAGAGCCTTAACTGAAAAGATGAGCAAATCGAATGTCAGTTGGCTACTTTTTGTGTAATGCATCTGTAACTATTTGCCCGCTGGTAGCGGGCTTTTTTTTACTTTTCTGCTATTGCAATGAGCTATAAGGTATATTCTAACTAAAGCAGATATTTAGCTTCATCAGTACTAGGATTAATTTTTAAAAATATTAGTAAAATAATTAGCAAATTATCATTTCTTTTTCTATTCTTATTTGTGTGACACAATTGTTAAAAATGTTAATTGAAAACTAAATAATAAGTAGAGATCTACTTAATTTAGGTTGCTGTTTTTGGGGAAAATCACATCATTTTGACGTAAGCCAGGTAAAAACGTTCTTGGCAGCACAAATTTTCAAAGCCAAGAGTTTCATCTTCAATGAATATTGTTTTTGTCACAGTAACGCTTGAGTGAGGAAGATAATATGACCTGGCGAAGTATGAAATAAGGAAGAATAATCATGAGACTGTTTAAGCGCTATACACCCAGTATGATTGCTAAACACATCAGTCGTCTTTTTAAGGGTAGAATTTATATTTACGGAGTCGGTAGATTCGAATTCGATAACGGGAAACTTATCTTGCCAGAGAAGGCTGAAAAGCGACACTTCCAAGCAGTAAAAGAAATCAACCAAGAAATAATGAAGCTCAGATGTGCCTATGCTTAATCCAATAATGATCGAGTAAGGCTGAGAGCACCCCCAGCCTTTTTCTATTGTGGTTGAGCAAGTTTTGGTAGATTACCTTTGAGTCCTAAGGCATGCTTAAGCATCTCATTTTTAGCCACAGGCACTGCACCGAGAATACTCATACCGGCCCCTCTAACTAATTTTTTGATGGGATCAGTACCGGAAAATAAGTCACGAAACCCTTGCATCGCCGCAATCATTTTGGCAGCTTCTGCTTTTCGCCAGCGCTCATAAGTACGTAAATTACGTTTTGCTCCAATATCTTGACCTTGTTTCCAAAGAGATAACACTTCTTGAGCCAAGCTTGCTGCATCAAGTAAACCCAAGTTAACACCTTGCCCAGCTAAAGGGTGAATAGTGTGCGCAGCATCACCAACTAACACCACTCGCTCTACCACAAAATCTCTGGCATAGCGCATTTTTAATGGAAACAAACTGCGTTCGCCAACCACTTTACAAAGACCGAGACGAGCGTCAAATTCACTGGTAATCAGGCGACTAAATTTATCATCATCCATTGAAAGCAATTGCTCAGCTCTATCAGATTCTATTGACCAAACAATAGAACACTGATTAGATTGAGAAAGAGGTAAAAATGCCAACGGTCCTTGAGGCGTAAAGATTTGCCGTGCCACACCGCTATGTTCTTCTATAGTAGTAACATTCGCCACCAAAGCATGGTGACCATAGTCCCAATGGGTTAAAGGGATATCCATTTGATTCCGCACCCATGAATTTGCCCCATCGGCCCCAACCACTAATTTAGCTGTCATTGATTGACCATTATCCAAAGTAAGCCAGCTTTCTTGTTCACCAACCGCTAAGTAAGTGCAACGAGTAGGCATGCATAACATCACATTCTCCAGTTGCTGTACTCGCTCAAGAAGTGCCAACTGAATAACACGATTCTCCACAATGTATCCGATATTGGGTTGAGCTAAACTTTGTGCATCAAATTCGATGTGAGCAAAACTATCTTGCTCCCATACTTCCATTGAGTGATAAGGAGAAATACGGCGCTGCTCAATACCTTGCCACACCCCTAAGTTTCGTAGAATAGTTTCACTCGCGCGACTTAAAGCCGACACACGAATATCAGCAAGGTCATTTAATTTATTGTTTGGTACCGTACCTTCAATCACCGCAATGCGTAAATCGCTGTCTTTAAAAGCAGCTGCAAGAGCCAATCCAACCATACCACCGCCAATAATAGCGATATCCACACTTTGCATCATGAGTATCTGTACCTAATTTTTGTATCGTTCATCGAGTAACTACGCCTAAAGTCTGGCGTATAAGGGGCTGCTTAAAAATAGAAAGATTATCCATTGTAGCCAGAGCAAAATTACGCCCAATTCGCATCGCAGGAAGGTCATTAGAAAAAGTATGCACCAAAGAACTGGTTAACCAAATCGTATCGTCTCGGTCTTTTTTTCTACGCTGATGAAAGCGCATTAAGCCTTTAAAGCAGCCAGAGTCATGCTGCTGTTTAATGATTTCTTCCGCCAAAGAAGCGACATCACGAATACCTAAATTAAACCCCTGTCCGGCAATAGGGTGAAGCGTCTGTGCTGCATTGCCAACAATTGCAAATCGATGGGAAATATTCTGCTGGCGATGACGAAGTAACAGAGGATAATGCGCGCGTTGGCCGACTTTATGTATGTGACCTAAACGCCATCCAAAGTCATTTTGTAACCGCTGCAAAAACTCAGCATCACATAAGTTGATGATAGAACGAGCTTCATCAGGGCGAAGACACCATACTAAAGACATCCGGTTACTGCTCATTGGCAAAAGTGCAATCGGTCCATGTTCTGTGAAGCGTTCAAAGGCCTGCCCACAGTGAGCTTCATTTGTAACAACGTTGGCAATGATTGCAATTTGGTTAAAGTCATGTTCGGTGTAAGTAATTCCAATTTGCTGACAACACTGCGACACTGCACCATCCGCAGCAACAAGTAGCTTGGCTTCAAGGCACTCTCCGCTTTCAAGTTCAATATTGACGTTATCCTGTTCACGGTGAATTTTCATCACCGAATCGGGACAAAACAAAGAGATATTATTCCGCTCAGCTAAAAGCTTTTGGTAAACCTTGCCAACATCAGCTAATTCCACAACGTAGCCTAATGCTTCAACGCCAACTTCTTGCTTAGTTATTTCGGTCATACCCGCGTGATTACGATCCGAAACATGAATACGTTCAATTGATGTAGCATAAGGTTCAAGTTCGTGCCAAAGCTGGAGTTGGCGTAAGATATTAATCGTGCCATAGGACAAAGCAATTGAACGAGAGTCAAATCCTGGGTGCTCCTCCGATTGGGGTTTAAAAGGCTCTACTACCGCGATCCTCAATCCACTATCAGATAAATGATCAATCGCCAGAGCTAACGTCGCTCCTGCCATCGCACCACCAGCAATAACCACATCATATCGAGTCATATTTACCTCAAACTATGGACAAGATTAATGAATCGTAGTTGGGTTTTGAGAGGCGGTAGGCCGATGTCCATGTTCTGCATGAATAGTCAGCACACATGCTTTCACATGTTCAATCACTTGCTCTAGTAATTGTGCTTGTTCATTAAGATCATCTTCGTCATCAATACCAAGTTTAGCAATTTCTTCAAGGTCAGCCAAAGCTTCTTTTACATCATCAGAGGCTCTGCTCCAGGTAATACCAGCTAAACCCAATCCAGAAATAAAGTGGTTAACAAAGTCAGAAAGACTGTCCGCTAACATAAATACCCCTTCATCTCCTGAGTCATCAAAGAGCAATAAAGAGAGTTCCATTGACGTATCCGTTAATTCATCGGCAGTGATTTTAAACAACTGCTGAGCACACGTCAGAGCGGCTGTTGGCCAACCCATTCCTTCATTTGTGTAGTCAAATAAAATAGGTTGCCATGTGTTATCACTCACCGCGACTCCACCACTAAGCATTCCTACTAATAAACCGTGCAATTCAGCAGGAGTTACCGCAAGGTTCGCCAATTTTAATTCAGTGGCAATAGATTGGTATTCAGGAAACATGATTTCACCCATATCTTGCATCATCGTTTATCGTTATATCCTATCATCAAGCCCACCTATCGGAAACGACTATCCCTGTCAATTTTGAACATCATTTGCTCAATTTGTCCAATTCCTGTGTGATCACTCAATCATTTCCATTTCTATTATGGGAAATGCTTGAATCTTAATGATGGTTTTTCTATAGTTTCCTCCTCGGTAGTTGCATAAAGCAATACCTTAGATGTCGCGAGCGTAGAGTCTATTCATTATGAGTAATCAAGCAGTTGAGGTTGAAATCCTTGGCAAAATGACACGAGTAAACTGTCCTGCGGGGCAAGAAGAGTCACTGATCGCCGCAGCAAAAGATCTCGATCAACGATTGAAAGAGATGGCTGAACGTACTAAGGTAACCAACGAAATTCAATTGCTAACTTTTGCAGCTCTGAATATTTGTCACGAGTTGCAAACAAAATCTTACGAAACAAATGGGCAGCAGAAAGAGATGACAGAGCGAATGGAGAAGCTCAATACCTCTTTAGAACAAGCGCTGACAAACGTTAAGCAAGGACAATAATAATTACCAAATTTACCCTGGGGTGTTTGTCAGACGGATTTAAGTCCCTGAGCCGATAAGCAATCCTTAAGGGTTAGTACTTGATAACTATTGAGCAAGCTTGGCATGCACCGAGAAGCCTACGGTTATCATTGCTGATCCGCCTTGAACCAGCTGGTTCAAGGGCCACAATCCTCAACGGCACCCTGGGGTATCCTCAATATGTCAGATTTATCTCGACAAACACTACGCAAAACAATTCGACAACTGCGCTTATCTCTAGAGCGCGAAATACAAATTCACGCGGGGAAGACACTAGTTAAGCAATGTGCACTGTTGCCAGAAATCCAACACGCGCAACATATTGCTCTTTACCTTGCCGCAGATGGTGAACTTGACACAGCACCACTTATTGATTGGTTATGGCAACAAGATAAATCGGTTTACCTACCTGTCATTCATCCTTTCTCTCCAGGCCACTTACTGTTTCTCCACTATGACAAACAAAAATCGTTAGTTCCAAACCAATATGGTATTTTAGAGCCTAAGTTAGACATCACTGACTTGAAGCCTCTAAAAGAACTGGACATCATTTTCACTCCATTAGTTGCATTCGATAATAATGGCCAGCGGCTTGGTATGGGTGGAGGCTATTACGACCGCACACTTTCCAGTTGGTTTAATAGCAGAGAAGGTGCTAAGCCCATTGGCTTAGCGCATGACTGCCAACAAGTAGAACAACTTCCTAGCGAAGCTTGGGACATTCCTCTGCCTAAGATCGTGACACCCAGCAAAATCTGGCGATGGGAAAAATAAAGCTGACTCGTTATAATCACGCCGAAAATAACAACAAACCCTCAATCAGGAGATAGATATGACCCAAGATGAAATGAAAAAAGCGGCTGGTTGGGCAGCTCTCAAATACATTGAGAAAGGCAGCATTGTCGGTGTGGGCACCGGCTCGACCGTCAATCACTTCATCGATGCCTTAGGCAGTATCAAAGATGATATCAAAGGTGCAGTGTCTAGCTCTGTTGCTTCTACTGAGCGCCTCAAAGAACTCGGTATTGAAGTCTTTGAGTGCAACGACGTGATCAAATTAGATGTCTATGTCGATGGTGCAGATGAAATTAACGCAACACGTGACATGATCAAAGGCGGCGGTGCAGCCCTAACTCGTGAAAAGATCGTTGCTGCCATCTCTGATAAATTCGTATGTATTGTTGATGGTACCAAAGCTGTCGATGTACTTGGCCAATTCCCACTCCCTGTTGAAGTGATTCCAATGGCACGCTCTTACGTTGCTCGTGAACTGGTAAAACTTGGTGGAGACCCTGCATATCGTGAAGGCGTTATCACCGATAACGGCAATGTCATTCTTGATGTCCATAATATGCAAATTACCAATCCAAAAGAATTGGAAGACAAAATCAACGCTATTGCTGGTGTAGTAACTGTCGGTTTGTTTGCTCACCGTGGCGCCGATATTGTTATCACAGGCACTCCAGAAGGTGCTCAGATAGAAGAGTAATGACTTTACCCAAGTAGCCGTAAAGTGCCTTGTTCAGCAAGACGCTCTCAAAGCCACTTGGGTATAAACGGTGCTGAAACGCATCGTTTTTTATACCGACCAAGAAAAGCATACCTTACAACATAATTTTCTTACCCAAAGCAATTTTTTTTGTTACTTTATTGATAGATATCGCACAGGAAAACGTTTGCTTCTTTCATAAACGTATTCGTTTAATCGTTTTTCGCACCTGCGTTCATTTAGCTCACTTCCCATGTTAAGGACGATAAAATGGCAAAAATTTCATTAGAAAAAGATAAAATAAAAATTCTCTTACTCGAAGGCCTCCACCCTTCTTCTGTTGAAGTATTCCAAGCGGCAGGTTATAGCAATATTGATTATCATAAAGGCTCGCTCTCTGAAGAAGAACTGCTCGAAGCAGTAAAAGATGTCCACTTTATCGGTATCCGTTCTCGTACTCATTTATCTGAAAAAGTCATTAGTGCTGCCAATAAACTTGTTGCGATTGGGTGTTTTTGTATTGGCACCAATCAGGTCGATCTCACTGCTGCTGCTAATCGCGGAATTCCAGTATTTAATGCGCCCTTTTCCAATACTCGCAGTGTAGCAGAACTCGTCCTTGGCCAAATCCTTCTACTGTTAAGAGGTATTCCAGAGAAAAATGCCCTAGCCCACCGAGGAGTTTGGAAGAAAAGTGCTGACCATTCCTACGAAGCACGTGGAAAACGACTTGGTATTATCGGCTACGGTCATATAGGAACACAGTTGGGGATCATCGCAGAAAATTTAGGGATGCGTGTTTATTACTACGACATTGAAAATAAGCTTTCACTCGGCAATGCTACACAGATCTTCACCATGAGTGAGTTACTGAACAAATGTGATGTAATTTCTCTTCATGTTCCTGAAACCCAAGAAACAAAAAATATAATGGGTAGTAAAGAATTCGATCGTATGAAACCTGGTGCTATTTTTATCAATGCAGCACGTGGTACTGTTGTCGATATTCCAGCTCTCTGCCATAGTTTAGAGTCTGGCCATATTGCTGGTGCTGCAATTGATGTATTTCCAATTGAGCCCAAAACGAATGCCGACCGTTTTGAATCTCCACTACAACAGTTTGATAATGTCATACTCACGCCGCATGTAGGTGGTTCGACACAAGAAGCTCAAGAAAATATTGGAGTAGAAGTCGCTGGTAAGTTGGCAAAATATTCCGATAATGGTTCAACATTATCCAGTGTTAACTTTCCAGAAGTTTCTTTACCTGAGCATCGTGAGTGCTCACGTTTATTACATATCCATAAAAATCGCCCGGGTATATTAACTCAGATAAATACCATTTTCGCGGAAGAAGGAATTAATATCGCGGGCCAGTACTTACAAACAGCGGCAGACATTGGCTATGTAGTGATAGATGTTGAAACACATCGCTCAGAAGAAGCTCTGATCAAATTAAAAGAAATTGAAGGTACAATAAGAGCCCGTATCCTTCACTAGAAACAAGCAATATAAAAAAGCAGGGGCAATAACAATCACGCCCCTGCTTGCCCTCATCAAAACTTATTTTAGCTTGTAAATGACATCAATTTGATCACGAATGATCAATTTTGAATCCTGATATCCGTTAGAGCTTTGCTCTGTATCCATCATCATTGAACGCGTAAGAACTGGTAGAGGTGGTACTCTGTCATCATTAATCAACCAAACATCACCCAATTGTTTTTCAAAACCTTCTGCTAAAAAAATGGCTTTATTTTTGGCATCTTTAATAGCAGCCAAACGCGCTTTTTGTTGATATTTTTTCTGTTCTGATACTTTCAATTGAATGTTATCCACTTGATTAATCCCTGACTTTAAAGCCATATCCAAGTATTGGTTAAGCTTAGCTAATTCTATAACAACAACATCCACCGTCCTTGAAGCACGATAACCAACAAGTTCAGAGCTGCCTGACTTAGGGTAATGATATTGAGGTGATATATACAAATTTGAGCTGCTGATATTGCTTTTGGAAATACCAATATCCTCTAAACTTTTGAGGAAGCTATTGACAACATCATCTACCGATTGTTTCGCTTGCTCTGCCGTTAGTGTTGTTTCTACGACTTTGACTGAAAATGTTGCCATATCTGGCTTTGCTGAAACTTCACCATAACCTGTTGTTATGACATGAGGAAAGTTAAGTCCATCATCAGCATAAACAGAAACACAACACATACTCAATACAGTAACAAACAAACTTGAAAACCATTTCATTTAATAAACCCATCCATAATAATTATTCGCAGCTCATACACTAAGGTTAATTGACTTTTAAATAAGACTGAAAAAGCACAGTTTCCACTTTGGAAAATCAGTAATTTATTACATTACTGCCCATTAGAGTAAAAAAACAGCACCACATTCAGCCTACCAATTCCCATAATATTTAGGCTGCACCTAGCTCAAATCTATTCACTTAGGTAACTTTAAATTCTATCTCAAAGAATAATTTATGAGCCAAGTTCAACAAGAATATTCCTTTAGCTGAGAACAAATTTTCAATTACTTAAGTACTAGACATTATAGAAGCTTATGCTAATAATCTAAGCTTGCTCTATAAGACTTAACCTAATCCTGACGTTGAATAAATTGGTACACCGAATGCATTTATTGTGGGAGATGATCGCGAGCGTAGTGCACGATTTCTTGAGATATTTCTTGAAGTACGCCTGTTTCGAATTGCCAATGATGCCAGTAAATTCGATAGGACATCACAAGCCCAGGTGTAATATCGATCAATCTACCATTTTCTAATTCATCTTTAACCTGTATGAACGGGATCAAGCAGTAGGCGACACCAGCCAAAGCCATCTTTAAAAATGCTTCTGAGTTACTAACATTGTGATTAATTATGCTGTCCAATCTCAAATCAAAGTGCTCAATCAAAAACTTTTTGTGTAAGTCATCATATTTATCATAAGAAACTGCTGGAGCAATGGACAAAGTGTGATTATTAACGCCATGACTAAAGAAACGTTGATAAAAGTCATGGCTAGCCACACATACGTAATCCATACGCCCAAGGTAATCGGCTCGACAGCCCGAAATAGCATAAGGTTCAAGGCTTATTGCTCCTGCAACTTCGCCACTTTTTAACTTCTCAAGGGAACGTGATTCGCCATAAATAGTCATCTTCAGTTCAACCTGCTTTTGTTTCATAATAGTTTCTAAAGCAGGTAACAGCCAAGTTGCCAAGCTATCTGCATTGGTTGCTAACGAGAGCTGAACAGGGCGAGTTTCACTGTCATTTTTGAGCTCGGGAATAATATCATTCTCTAATAAACGTACTCTTCGATATAGCCCAAGTAATTTTTTTCCTATTAATGTTGGTTTGGGAGGTTGCTCACGAATTAAAACTGATTGAGCAATGTACTTTTCAAGCTGCTTGATCCTTTGAGATACAGCTGATTGAGAAACAAATAAATGCACCGCCGCACGTTCAAAACTGCCTTGATATACAACAGCATCAAGGGCTTCTAGCCATTTATAATCTAATCCACGCACCTTAACCCCATCATCATAAGAATCATTAATGTTATATTAATATTATTAATTATACTTATTCAAATAGAATCGCTAATTTACCAACCTTATTTATATTAGAAACATCATAATATGGGGTAAAAATAGTGAGTTTTGGAATTTTATTACAAGGGTTTGGCTTAGGCGCTTCAATGATTATCCCGATCGGCGCACAAAATGCTTATGTCCTTAACCAAGGAATCAAACGCCATCATCACCTCACAACCGCAACCATTTGCAGCCTACTTGACACCGTGTTTATTTTTTTAGGTATCTTTGGCGGTGGAACATTGTTATCTCAAAATAAGATGCTTCTTAGTTTGGTTACGCTCGGCGGGATCATCTTTCTTACTGCTTATGGCTTGCTGTCTTTAAAAAGTGCTTTTAGCTCAGGACAAGCGTCAACATCGAAAAAAGATATTGCTACACGAGGACGTAAAGCCGTCATCTTAGGTGCTTTCGCCGTTACCGTTTTAAACCCCCACTTGTATTTAGATACCGTGGTTATTCTTGGTTCTATTGGAGGACAATTTAAAAGTGAAGAACGTTTATCCTTTGCTATAGGCACGATTATGGCCTCTTTTGTATGGTTCTACACACTATCTTTGAGTGCCGCCAAACTTGGGCCAACACTATCAAAACCAAGAGTAAAGAAAGGCTTAGACGTTGCTATTGCTTGTATGATGTTCACTATCGCTTTTGTACTCATCAGCGAACTACTCAAAAACAATAATTAACCAAGCAAAGCGAGGCAATGCCTCGCGTTGCTTGATATCATTCTAAATATACTTAGATAAAATTACTCATTGGTTTTATTTACATGTACATCCATTTGCGGATATGGTATTTCGATCCCTGCAGCATCTAACGCTTCTTTCAAAGCTTGTGTTGAATCAAAATGTACCCCCCAATAATCACCTGTTTTACACCATGGCCTCACCACAATGTTAACGGAAGAGTCAGCAAGCTCAACAACACCTATAGTAATATCTGGATCTTTGAGAATACGAGAATCTTTTTCTAACGTTTCACGAATAATTTGTTGAGTTTTCTGCAAATCAGCATTGTAAGAAACACCAATAGTCATATCGACTCGACGTGTTTCATGGCGAGAATAGTTAGTAATCGCCCCACCAATAACAGCAGAGTTAGGCACAACGATCATTTTATTATCTGGACTTTTTAAGACAGTTTGAAAAATTTGGATCGAATCTACTGTACCAGCGGTTCCACCAACCTCGACATAGTCACCAGATTTAAATGGGCGGAAAGCCACAATGAGAACTCCTGCGGCAAAGTTCGACAAGGAGCCCTGTAAGGCTAGACCGACAGCTAAACCAGCAGCACCAATAATTGCAACTACAGAAGCGGTTTGAACTCCTAAGCGCCCTAACGCTGCAATCAAAACAATAACAAACAGAAGATAGCGAATTAAACCATGAATAAATTCGACAACAGTCTTATCCATGTTTTTCTTTTCAAGTATTTTTGCAATACTGCCCGCAATCATCTTGACAATAATATTACCAATAAAAAGAATCAGTATTGCGGAAATAATATTCACACCATACTGCACGATAAGATCAGAGTTATCATTTAGCCAAGCTGATGCCTTATCCGCTCCTCCCGCAATCGAATTTTCCAAACTCGTCGAATCTCCTGCCATAATTCCTACCCTCAAAATCAACTCATTAACTGAACGACAATAGAGAAAAACTGACTAACCACTTTTCTCTACAATAGTCCCTCTCTAAACTTGGTGAACGGTAATAATTTTTGGCACACGCTATTTATGCCTGAGCTCTAATGTTTAGGTATAAGTAAAGAATGGCAAAACAAGGCATTACCCAATAGTTCCGACACCATGTTATTAAAGGTATGCAATACTTTTATTTTTTGCCAGCAGGTTGATGGAATTTTATTCTTCTTTATATTGGAGCTTAAAAGTATTAAAACATAAGTCACGATGAGTTTTATAAACAATTATTAATTAGTGCCAAGATGACTTTTTATATCAATTCCCAGCCATACATTTAAAAAGTAATTGAGAATAATAAAAAGCCCGCTCTTTTGAGCGGGCTTTTTATTACTTTTGAAACAGGCTATTACAGTACATCGACTGCGTTTAGGTCTGCGAATGCTTTCTCTAGACGAGCAACCATTGAAGTTTGACCAGCACGTAGCCATACACGTGGATCGTAGTACTTCTTGTTTGGTGCATCTTCACCTGTTGGATTACCAATTTGACTCTGTAAGTAGTCGTGGTTATCTGCTTCGTACTGACGGATACCATCCCATGTTGCCCACTGTGTATCAGTGTCGATGTTCATCTTGATAACACCGTAGCCGATAGACTCTTGAATTTCAGCTTCAGTTGAACCGGAACCACCGTGGAATACAAAGTTTAGAGAGTTAGGTGCAAGACTAAACTTCTCAGAACAGTAAGCTTGAGAGTCACGAAGTATAGTTGGAGTTAGTACAACATTACCAGGTTTGTAAACACCGTGTACGTTACCGAAAGATGCTGCGATAGTGAAACGAGGTGAAACTGCATTTAGTTTCTCGTATGCGTAAGCAACGTCTTCTGGAGAAGTGTATAACTCAGATGCATCCATGTGAGAGTTATCTACACCATCTTCTTCGCCGCCAGTACAACCTAGTTCAATTTCTAAAGTCATGTTCATCTTAGCCATGCGCTCTAGGTACTTAGCAGAAATTTCGATGTTCTCTTCTAAAGGCTCTTCAGATAGATCAATCATATGAGAAGAGAAAAGAGGCTTACCCGTTTGAGCAAAGAACTCTTCACCCGCATCTAATAGACCGTCTATCCATGGAAGAAGCTTCTTCGCCGCGTGGTCAGTATGAAGGATTACTGGCACACCGTAAGCCTCTGCAACAGTATGAACGTATTTAGCACCGGCTACAGCACCAAGGATTTGAGGACCTTGACCTTCAAGTTTTACGCCTTTACCAGCAAAGAAAGCTGCACCGCCGTTAGAAAATTGAATCACAACTGGCGCTTTCACTTTTGCCGCAGCTTCTAGTACTGCGTTTACAGAATCAGTACCTACTACGTTTACAGCTGGAAGGGCAAAATTATTCTCTTTTGCTACTTCAAATACTTTCTGTACGTCATCGCCAGAAATAACACCTGGTTTTACAAAGTCGAAGATCTTAGACATGGAGGTCATCCTATTTATCTGTCGTTTTTTAAACAAAACTTATTAAATTAACAATCTAGAAAACGCTTGCTCACAACGCATCCTATCTTATCAGAATTCGTTTCTTGTTGCAGCAAACAGAAAGCGGGAGAATCCTCTCCCGCTTTATAAGCAATTATTTTGCGCGTGCTTCTAGCATTTCTACTGCAGGAAGTACTTTACCTTCGACGAACTCAAGGAAAGCACCGCCACCCGTAGAGATGTATGAAACATCGGCTTTGATACCGAACTTATCGATAGCAGCAAGAGTGTCACCACCACCAGCTACAGAGAAACCTGCAGATTCAGCGATTGCTTTAGAGATACCAGCCGTACCCGCTTCGAAGTTTTTGAATTCGAATACGCCAACAGGACCATTCCAAAGGATAGTTTTTGCATTACCAATGATTTCAGCTAAAGCAGCCGTTGATTCTGGACCTAGGTCGAAAATCATGTCGTCATCTTGAACTTCGGAAACCTGCTTGATTTCAGCTTCTGCGTTCTCGTCGAATGCTTTCGCACATGCCACATCCGTTGCTACTGGAATAGCACACTCTTTCATTAGCTTTTGAGCTGTTTCAATTAGGTCTGCTTCGTATAGAGACTTACCTACATTGTGACCTTCAGCTGCAATGAATGTGTTAGCAATACCACCGCCAACAACAAGTTGGTCAGCGATTTTAGATAGAGACTCAAGTACCGTTAGTTTCGTCGATACCTTAGAGCCGCCAACGATAGCGACTAGTGGACGCTCTGGGTTATCCATTGCTTTACCTAGTGCTTCTAGTTCAGCAGCCAGAAGAGGACCAGCACAAGCGATAGGAGCAAACATGCCAACACCGTGAGTAGATGCTTGAGCACGGTGAGCCGTTCCAAATGCGTCCATTACAAAAATGTCACATAGCTCAGCGTATGCTTTAGATAGCTCTTCTTCGTTTTTCTTCTCGCCTTTATTAAAGCGTACGTTTTCAAGAACAACCAGTTCACCAGTATTCAGTTCTAGACCGTTTAAGTAGTCTTTTGCTAGTTTAACTTCGCAATCAAGAGCATCGTTTAAGTAGTTAACGACAGGTTGTAGAGAGAACTCTTCAGCGTATTCACCTTCAGTTGGGCGACCTAGATGAGACGTAACCATCACTTTCGCGCCTGCTTCTAAACAGTGCTTGATAGTTGGAAGAGATGCGATGATACGTGCATCAGAAGTTACTTTACCGTCTTTTACTGGCACGTTTAGGTCAGCACGGATAAATACACGTTTACCTGCAAGATCCAGGTCGGTCATCTTGATTACAGACATGATGTGTCCTCTCAATTATTTAATCATTAAAAGTTTTTGAAAACTTGGCAACCCTGCCAAGCCTGTTAATTCTTCAAACTGGTTTTAGATATGGAGATACATCATATTTATTTCAAGGTCTAAAATAAAGATTTTCTCCATCGCTGCTTCGTGATTAACGAGCCGTATGTGAAGCTGCTTGCATCGCTAAGGCAGTATCCAGCATTCGGTTGGCAAAACCCCATTCGTTATCACACCAAACCAACATTTTCACAAGATGTCCATTGCTTACTCGGGTTTGCGTTCCATCTACTATTGCACTGTGGGAGTCATGGTTAAAGTCGATGGAAACAAGCGGCGCTTCAGTATAGTCAACAATGCCACTTAATGTACACTGAGATGCCTTCACAATGATTTGATTTATGTCATCAACTTTCACACTTGAACCGACTGTGACACTTAAATCCATTGCTGTAACATTTACGGTCGGAACTCGAACCGAAATAGCTTCAAACTTGTTGGAAAATTTCGGAAATATTCTTTCAATTCCCTTGTGTAATTTTGTATCAACAGGAATGATTGACTGGCTGGCAGAACGAGTACGACGTAAGTCGTCATGATAGGCATCAATAACTTGCTGATCATGCATAGCAGAATGAATCGTCGTAATTGTCCCCGATTCAATACCAAAAGCATCATCCAGCACCTTGATAATTGGGACAATACAATTGGTGGTGCAAGAACCATTAGATACAACCCGATGTTCATCTTTCAGTGTCTCATGATTGACTCCAAAAATGATCGTATTGTCGACATCATTATCACCAGGATGTGAGAAAAGTACTTTTTTAGCTCCCGCACGAATATGAGCATGACCGTCCGCTTGAGAACCAAACACTCCTGTACAATCCAGTACAATATCTATTTCCAATTCACTCCAAGGTAGTGGCTCAAGTTCTTCACATTGCAAAATTCGAATACGATCGTACGATTCATAGTTTTGTTTACCGAAGTTATGATGTATGTAGAGATATTCCTGATCATGGGAAACTTTTTTTTCAAAGCGGCCATGGCTAGAGTCATACTGTAATAAATGCGCCATCGCTTCCGGCTTCGCCAGTTCGTTCACGGCAACAATCTTGATATGATTTTGCTTACCACTTTCATATACTGCCCGCAGTACATTACGACCGATACGTCCAAATCCATTGATCGCAACTTTTAGCATTATTCCATCGCCTTACATGATTTTCGTGTTACACGATAGTAACCGATAGCGACATAAATCGCATTAAGTTAGTTTCATACATGCTTCAAAGCACGCAAGTGCCTTCTGCAAAATTAGTCTTCATGCCTAACATCAACAAGAATGGTATAAGAAGCAGTCAAAAAAACCGAGCCATATGACTCGGTTTGTGTTGTTAATCGGCTTTAATTACGCTAATAATTCATTT